>CAIOTP010000073.1 GCA_903861235.1 uncultured bacterium
CGCCGCTCGCGTGCCGCTGGTCACCCTGGCGCCGCTCATCGGCAACTGCGGCGCCGGATTCGGCGCCGTGGCCGCCGCGGTGGCCGTGCAGTGTCTGCGCACCGGCATGCTGCCGGCGCGCGTCAACGGCGACGCGAGCCTTGGGGTGGACGCCGGACCGGCCCCGGCCCGCAAGGTCGACCTGAAGTCCATCCTGGTGTGCACGCCCAGTCTGGGCGGGCAGAACGCCGCCATCGTGCTCCGGAGGGTCGCATGAGCGAGCCGCGCGTCGTCGTCACGGGCATCGGCTGGGTCACGGGCCTGGGCCACTCCATCGACACGGTGTGGAAGCGACTGCTCGCCGCCGACAGCGGCATGGAGCCCACCACGCGCTTCGACGCGCGGACCTTCCCCACCAGCTTCGCCGCGGAGGTGAAGAAGGACTTCGACTTCCGCGCTTTCGTGAAGGATCCGACCGTGCACGCCGGCGCCGGACTGAACAGCCAGTTCGCGCTCGGCGCGTGCTCCCAAGCCTGGAGGCAGAGCGGACTCGATGTGAAGCCCCCCAAGGATCCTCGCCGCGTGGGCATCTATCTGGGCGCCGGCGAGGGCGTGCTGGACTTCGACAACTACGTGGGCACCATGCTGCATGCGTGGGACGCCGCGGCCGGCAAGGTGGACGGCGTGAAGTGGGCCGCCCGCGGCCTGACCGCCATGCAGCGGCTCAAGGAGATCGAGCAGGAGCCCAACATGCCGCTGGCTCACCTGGCCCGCGAATTCAACTGCCGGGGCCCGGCCTACAACTGCCTGACCGCGTGCGCCGCCAGCACGCAGGCCATCGGCGAGGCGTTCAGCATCCTGCGCCGAGGCGACGCCGACGTGATGATCGGCGGCGGCGCGCACACCATGATCCATCCGCTCGGCGTGACCGGCTTCAACCGCCTGACGGCGCTGAGCGAGCGGAAGGGCGACCCGACCGAGGCCAGCCGACCCTTCAGCGTGGACCGCGGCGGCTTCGTCATGGGCGAGGGCAGCGGCATGGTGGTGCTGGAGACCCTCGAGCACGCCACCGCCCGCGGCGCCACGCCGCTCGCGGAGGTGACCGGCTACGGCAGCAGCTGCGACGCCTACCGCATCACCGACATCCAGCCCGAGGGACGCGGCGCGGCCGTGGCCATGCTGGAGGCGCTGCGGCAGGCGGGCATCGACCCGGCGAAGCGCGACGGCCAGGGCCGTCCGCCCATCCAGTACATCAGTGCGCACGGCACGGGCACGAAGGAGAACGACTCCATCGAGACCAAGGCCGTGAAGCGCGTCTTCGGCGAGATGGCCCGCGAGATCCCCATGAGCTCGATCAAGAGCATGATGGGGCATCTGATCGCCTCGGCCGGCGCCGTGGAGTTCATCACCTGCGTGCTGGCCATCCGCGACGGCATGCTGCCGCCCACGCGAAATCTGAAGAACCCGGATCCGGAGCTCGACCTCGACTACGTGCCCAACCGGGCGCGGGCCTCCGCGGTCGACACCTGCCTGAGCAACAACTTCGGCTTCGGTGGCCAGAACGACACGCTGGTGGTCACCCGGTTCCACGCATGAGCATGGCGGGCACGCCGGGGGGCAGGCTTCGCTCGGGCTTCGCCCGCGCGACCGTGGCGGCTCTCTTCGGCTTGGCGGTGCTTGCGGGTCTTTCGGCCTGGCTGGCGCTGCGGGCTCCCTCGTGGTGGACACCGGTGGTCGCACGGGCCGCGGACGCGGACCAGGGAGCGGCCTTCGAGCAGGCGATCGTGGCGGAGTTCACCAAGGTGCGGGCCGCCGACGCCGAGTGGGCGGTGCGGATCCGTGCCGCGGACGTGAACGAATGGCTGGCGTCACGCCTGCCGCAGTGGCTGGAGAGCCGGGAACTGCCCGCGCTCGGTCAGGCCCAGGTGCATCTGCAGCCGGGGGTGCTCCGACTGGGTGTGGCGCGCGGGCCGGCGGTCATCTGGACGGCGGCCGAGCCGGTGGCGCAGGGGGGTGGGGTGCAGATCCGGTCGGCCTCCTCCGGCATGGGCCGTCTTCCGCTCCCTGGCATGGGGCCGGATCTCTCCCAGGCGGTCGATGGGTGGGTCGGCAAGCCCATTCCGCTCCCGGATGGCCGGCAGGTCAGGGTCCTCGACCTGGAGGTTCTCGATGGGGAGCTGAGACTCCGGCTTCGCACGGAATCCCGCTGATTCCCCAGGGAAAGGGGGCCCGGGGCTTCGCCGCGGCCATCCGGTTGGGCGGGCAGATTCCCGGACAAATCAGGATCTGCCCGCAACCGCCCGGTCCCGGACCACGGATCCACCCGTGGAACCAGTCCATGGTTTCGACATCGAGGAAGGGAAAGAGAGGCTCCAGAGCCTGGTGATGTCGCGCCGTCGTGGCGTGCCACCCGCTCTGGGAGCCCGGGATGCTCCTGTTTGGAGAGAGGAAGAGAAGGATGCTCACGGAGAAGGCCATTCGTACCGTCACGGTTCTGGGAGCTGCCCTGGGCGCCACCTCGGTGGCGCTGGGCGGTGTGACGCTCACGAGCGCGTACCGCGAAGTGAAGGCGGTGGGCGCGTCTGGAGCCATCAAGCAGTCCGATTCGAGCAACCTGCTCGACTGGTCTTCGACGGCGTTGTTCTACAAGTCCGGCTCCCTGGGCTACTGGAACGGCGCATCCCAGTACGCCACCTTCGAGCCGGATGGTGCCGCCTCGTTCGGCAACTCCTTCGTCTCCGAGGGATCCACGCGATCCGAGGCCTTCGGCGCCTTCGTGCCCACATCCACCTGGACCGCCACCAGCACCTTCGTGGTGAACTTCACCGTGACCGCCGGCAACCCGCAGGCGATCGACCTGGTCTTCACCACCATCGAGCGTGGCAGCGGCTACGTGATCGCCCACCTCCGCAACATGGGCACCTCCACCGACCTCTGGGCCGTGGCGTCCGACTCGGGCAACGTGGATGACCACCAGAACATCGATCTCGCTGCGGGCAACTATCAGATCCGTATCGAGGCCCACAGCAGCATGGACGCCACCGGCCTGAAGGGCGACACGCTCTACAGCATGGGCGTCGGCTTCACCGCCGTCCCCGGCCCGTCGGCCCTGGCTGCCGTGGCGATCAGCGCCTTCCTGCGGCGTCGCCGCACCTGAGGCCACCGAACAATCTGGTCCTGTGGGTCGGGAGCCTGCGGGATCGAAGTGAACCACTCCCCGTTGACGCCCCCGCAGCGAAAGCTCGCGGGGGCGTTTGTTTCATCGCCGCGTGCGTGTGGGGCCGCTAGACTGCCGCCCTCCCGGCAACCGCCCGGATCCAGCGCATGCCCACCATCACCATCAACGGCGTCAAGCACGAGTTCCAGAAGGGCGAGACCATCCTCCAGGTCGCCCTCCGGGCCGAGCAGGAGATCCCGCACTATTGCTGGCACCCCGGCCTGAGCGTGGTGGCCAGCTGCCGCATCTGTCTGGCGGAGGTGTGGAACCCCGACGCCAAGACCGGCAAGCTCATCCCGGCGACCAAGCTGAGCCCGACCTGCCAGACGCCCGCCATGGACGGTCAGGTGGTCTACACCGACAGCCCCAAGAGCGTGGCCAACCAGAAGGCCGTGATGGAGTTCCTGCTGATCAACCACCCGGTCGACTGCCCGGTGTGCGACCAGGCGGGCGAGTGCCACCTGCAGGACTACAGCTACCAGTACGGCCGCGGCGAGAGCCGCTTCAAGGAAGCCAAGAACAAGAAGCCCAAGAAGGACGTGGGCCCGAACGTCCTGCTCTACAGCGACCGCTGCATCATGTGCACGCGCTGCGTCCGCTTCACCCGCGAGGTGACCGGCACCGGCGAGCTGATGGTGCAGGGCCGTGGCAGCGTCGAGGAGATCGACGTGTTCCCGGGCCTGGCGCTGGACAACGAGCTCAGCGGCAACGTGGTGGACATCTGCCCCGTGGGCGCCCTGCTGGACAAGGACTTCCTGTTCCAGCAGCGGGTGTGGTTCCTGACCAAGACGGCCAGCATCGACGGCATCACCGCCAGCGGCGACAACATCAGCGTGGAGCACCACGACGGTCGCGTGCATCGCGTGAAGCCCCGCGAGAACGCCGAGGTGAACAAGTGGTGGATCACCGACGAGGTGCGCTACGGCTGGAAGTTCGTCCACCGCGAGGACCGGATCCGGCTGCCCCAGCTCAAGGGCCGCGAGGCCTTCGACCCGGACCGCGCCGCCGAGGCGTGGGAGGCGGGCCTGGCCAAGGCCAACGATCTGCTGGCCACCGCCGTCACCACCGCGGTCAAGGCCGGTCGCCGCGTGGGCCTGATGGTGAGCCCCATGCTCAGCTGCGAGGACGCGTTCCTGCTGGCCAGCTGGGTGCTGACCCATGACCCCAAGGCCGAACTTGCGGTGGGCCCGGTGCCCGTGCACGGCCAGGACAAGTCCTTCCCCGGGGGTTTCACCATGTACGCGGAGAAGGCGCCCAACGCGCGTGGCGTGCGCCGCGTGCTCGAGGCCCTGGCCGCCGGTCGCCCCGTGCACGATGCGGCGGCCTTCGAGAAGGCCGCGGCCTCCGGTGCCCTCGGCGCCGCCGTGATCACCGGCAACTACCCCAGCGACTGGGTCTCCAACGGCATGGCCGAGGCGCTGCGGAAGGTGCCCTTCATGCTCGTCGACACGCTGCCCACGGCGCTCACCGGCATGGCCGAAGTGGTGCTGCCGGGTGCGGCCTGGGTGGAGAAGAGCGGAAGCTTCGAGAGCGCGAAGGGCCGCCTGCAGGGCTTCGACCGCGCGATCACGCCGGTCGACTTCGCCAAGGCGGAATGCCAGATCGCGCTCGACCTGATGGCCGACCGCGAGGGCTTCCGCGCCGAGGCCTTCGACGGAGCCGCCGTGCGTCGTCGCATGGCCGCCGTGCCGGGTCTGGATCGCTTCGCCACCGAGCACCACGCCACCCCGCCCAAGGCGACGGTGGAGAGCGACATGGTGCTGGTGGAGCTGTGATCGTCGGCGCCGCGACCGCGGACACGATTCCACCCCATCGCCATCCCGCACGGGAGGTCTGGTCGCAGGCCTGGCCCACCGTGCTCACCATGCTCAGCTACACGCTGATGCAGTTCGTGGACTCGCTCATGGTGTCCAAGCTGGGGGCGATCGAGGTGGCGGCCCAGGGCAACGGCGGGATCTGGGCCTTTGCGCCGCAGTCGTTCCTCATGGGATTCCTCTCCATGGTGAACACCTTCGTGGCGCAGAGCGTGGGTGCAGGTCGACGCGCCGAGGTGGCCCGCTACGGATGGGCAGGACTGTGGCTGGCGGTGGCTTCCTGGGCGCTGGTCATGGTGCCCTGGGCGCTGGCCATGCCGGTGGTGTTCCGGGCCATGGGCCATTCGTCCGAACTGGTGGGTCTGGAGCTGGAGTACGGCCAGGTGCTGGCGTTCGGCGCGGTGGCGGGCCTGGCGGCCAAGGCCATGAGCAACTTCTTCTTCGGCCTGCAGCGGCCCAGGTTGATCACGGTGGCGGCGATCGTGGGCAACGTGGTCAACGTGGTGCTCAACTACGCGCTGATCTACGGCGAGGAGGGCCTGCCAGGCTGGGGCCTGCCCGGCGTGCCCATGGCCCCCCGGCTGGGCGTGATGGGCGCCGCCATCGCGACCGTCTGCGGCACGGCGGCCGAGGCCATGCTGCCGCTCTGCGTCTTCCTGTTCGGCCGGCTCGCCGGCGACCTTCAGGTGCGACAGGCGTGGCGGCCCCGTGGTCGGGAGATCCGCGACCTGCTGCGGCTCGGCTGGCCGGTCTGCATCCAGTTCGGCAACGAGATCATCTGCTGGGCCATCTTCATGACGATCCTGGTGGGCCACTTCGGCGAGCTGCACCTGACCGCGGGATGGAGCACGCTCCGCTACATGCACCTTTCGTTCATGCCCGCCGTGGGGTTCAGCGTGGCCACCACGGCGCTGGTGGGCCGTCACATCGGGGCGGGGCATCCGGATCAGGCGGCCAACCGGGCGCACTGGGCGCTGGGCATGGCGGTGGTCTACATGACCGCATGCGGCCTGCTCATGGCGATCTTCCGTGGCTCGCTGGTGGGCGTGTTCGTGTCCGAGGGGGATCCCGCGGTGGCGGCCGAAGTGATCGCCATCGGTTCCCGGCTCATGATCTGCGCGGCGGTGTTCCAGACCTTCGACGCGGTGGGGATCGTGTACACCGGTGCGCTTCGCGGGGCGGGCGACACGGTGGTCCCCGGTGTGGCCACCATCGTCCTGAGCTGGGGCCTGATCGTGGGGCTGGGGGCCTGGCTGGTCCACGGCCGGCCCGATCTGGCCAGCGTGGGACCGTGGATCGGGGCCAGCGTCTACATCGTGGTCTACGGCATCTGGATGGGCGCCCGGTTCGAGCGGGGGGCCTGGCGGCGGATCCGGCTGCTGGAGCCGACCCCCGGGCCGCGGTAGACTGGCGGGTCGTCCGTTTCGCTTCCGTACCCCCAAGTCCGTCAGGGAGAGCCATGGCCAACGCAGGTCTTGACACCGTCATCGGAGCCGTCCGCAACGATCCCGCCGCCGCCGCGCCGTTCGCGAAGAAGGCCGAGCAGTTCGAGGCCGAAGGCCACTGGGTCCAGGCCCTCGAGGCCTGGAGGGAAGCCGCGGGCAAGGACCGCAACGCCAGGAACCTGTTCCGCTGCGCCAGGCTCATGGACCGCCTGGGCCTGGATGACGACGCCCTCCGCACCTACGAGGAGTGCACCCGCCTGCCCAGTCCGCCCATGCAGGTGTTCGTGAACATGGCCGTGCTGCTCGAGGACGCCGGCCAGTTCACCCGAGCCGAGAAGCTTCTGAAGAAGGTGCTGCAGGCCGATCCGAACCACGGCCGCGCGAACCTGTTCCTGAAGGACGTGAAGGCCAGCAAGGACATGCTCTACGACGAGGAGATCGCCCGCGAAGGCGCCCGTCGCGACGCGCTCATGGACACGCCGGTCACCGACTTCGACCTTTCCGTGCGAGCCCGCAACTGCCTGAAGAAGATGGCCATCCGCACGCTGGGCGACCTGCTCCGCATCAGCGAGGCCGAGCTTCTGAGCTACAAGAACTTCGGCGAGACCAGTCTGGTCGAGATCAAGAACATGCTCTCGGCCAAGGGCCTGCGTCTGGGCCAGCAGCTGGACCGCGGCCACTACGACCGCATCCGCCAGGAGATGCTGGACAAGCTCAAGGACACCGTGGGCGAGGAGATCCTCAACAAGAGCCTGGCCCAGGAGGAGCTGAGCGTGCGCGCCCGCAAGGCCATGCAGCTGCTGGGCATCCAGACCGTGGGGGACCTGGCGGCCCGCACCGAGGCGGAGCTCATGGGCGTGAAGAACTTCGGTCAGACGAGCCTTGAAGAGCTCAAGGGTCTGCTCACCAAGCACGGACTGACCCTCCGCCAGCTGGACTGACCCGCACGGCCGCCCGGCGGCCAAGGAGACCGCATGGGCGCGGACCGAGGCTGGCGCATCCCGGAGTCGGGCGGTCGCTGGCTCTTGGCGGCCGCCAGCCTTGCGGTGGTGGCGTGGTCGCTTGTCCTTCTGCCATCCGGGTGCCAGACGCAGTCCACGGCCAGACGCCCCGACCTTCCGGACGGCGTGCTCGATGCCCGCTCGGGCTCGGCCCGTGGCGGCGCGGCCGTCGCCGCACCGTCGCTCGCCAAGGATGCGCCCCGCCGACCGCCACCTCCCTCGCTGCGGCCTCAGGTGCCGGCGCGGGAGCCCGAGGTCCGCGTGCGCGTGGCCACGCTGGGTGGGGAGAGCACCGAGTTCAGCCATCCATCCGGCTGGCTGTGGCTCAAGCCCATCGGGGCCGGCGAGGGCGTCACCGTGCGTTCGCCGGTCAGCGTGCAGCCGGGGGATCAGGCGTGGCGCGTGGTCCAGGCCGCCGGCTCACGCGAAGCGGAGCGGCTCGAGATCCGGCCGGGGAGTGCGCTGGAGATCCACGCGCCCCAAGGTTCGTCGCAGGAGCTGCGTTGGCGCGGCGGCGACTGGCCCGGTGTGGCCACGCTCGTGCCGCTGCAGGGCGACGGTCCACCGCAGACCGACCTGATCTTCACCGTGCCCATGGAGACCTATCTGCCCGGCGTGCTGGCCAAGGAGCTCTTCAAGGGCTGGAGCCCCGAGACCTACCGGGCGCAGGCGGTGGCCGCCCGCAGTTACGCGCTCTGCGAGTGCGCCTGGTGGAAGGGTCGCCGACATTTCGACGTGGTGGCCGGGCAGGCCAGCCAGGCGTGGATCGGAGCCACGGCGGACCCGAAGAGCCGCGAGGCCGTGGCGGACACGCGCGGCGAGTACCTGGTCTTCGACGGCCGTGTGGTGCCGGCCTACTACAGCAGCTGCTGCGGCGGGGCGGCGGCGTCGGCCACGGACGCCATCCGGGACGGCAGCTGGATGGACATCGCGCCGCTGTCGGCCACCGACGCCCGCTTCGTGCGGCAGAAGGGTTGCTGCGAGAAGGCGCCGACCGCCAGGTGGACCGTGACCATGCCGACCGACGAATTCTCTCGCCGGCTCAACGCGTGGTCCCGTGAGGAAGGCCGGAAGGACCTGGGCACGCTCTCGGGCGTTCGGAGCATCTCGGTGGCCGAGCGCAATCCCGCGGGTCGTCCCACCCTCTTCCGCATCACCGACGCCGGTGGTCGCAAGGTGCTCTGGGGATCCGAGGACCTCCGCTACGCGGTCAACGGCGGCGCCTCGGGCACGCGTGACGCGCTCAAGAGCGGCTTCCTGTCGCCGCGTGTGGATCGGGGCAAGGTGGTGCTGGACGGTCGTGGCCACGGACATGGCACGGGCATGTGCCAATGGGGTGCCGAGACCATGGCCAAGGCGGGCCGATCGCATGGCCAGATCCTGCAGCGCTACTACCCCGGGGCCGGCGTCGAGTCGTCGCCGCCTTCGGACGCGGAGGCCCGCTGAGCCCATGTTCACCGGAATCATCGAGCGCACAGGTCGGGTCGAGGCGTGCGAGCCGGTGCCTTCGGGCCGCCGACTGGTGGTCCAGGCCCAGGGCTGGCCCGAGCGGCCTCAGACGGGCGAGAGCATCTGCGTGAACGGCTGCTGCCTCACCCTGGTGCTGGCGGACGCGCGTGGGCTGCACTTCGAGGCGGTGCCGCAGACGCTGGAGCGGACCACGCTCGGTGCCCTGGTCGCGGGCGACCTGGTGAACCTGGAGCGGGCCATGCGCATGGACGCGCTCCTGGGCGGGCACCTGGTGCAAGGTCATGTGGACACCACCGCCGAGGTGCTGTCGGTGGACCGCACCGGCGGCGGCTGGCGCACCCGGATCGAGGCCCCGCGGGAACTGGACGGTCTCCTTGTGGAGCGAGGCAGCGTGGCCGTGGATGGCGTGAGCCTGACGGTGGCGGCGTGCGGCGAACGCTGGTTCGAGGTGGCCCTGATTCCCGAGACCCTGGCTCGCACCACGTTGGCGGGACGTCTGGACGGCAGCCGGGTGAACCTGGAGGGCGACGCGCTGGCCAAGCTGGTGGCGGCGCAGGTGCGGCTGCAGTGGGCGGCTCTCAGCGGATCTGCAACGCCAGCACGGTGATGTCGTCGATGTCCGCGCGGGGTCCGGTGCGGTCCATCCGCTCGCCCAGCTTCCGCACCAGCCTGTGCACGTCCGGCTCCCCCAGGAGGTCTCGGAAGGCCTGAAGGTGCCCGGGGTCCGGTTCGTCGGCGCCCCCGGGGGCCGCGGGATCCTGGGGCAAGGCGGTCTCCAAGCCGTCCGAATGCAGGATCAGACGGTCGCCGGGATGCAGGTCGATCTCGGTCTCGATCCATCGCTCGTCCTCGAACACCCCCAGCACGCCGCCTTGGGTCCGGACCAGCTCGAGCGCCTGGGAACCCCGGAGAATCACGGGAGGCGGATGCCCTGCGCCCGCCACGCGCATGCGAAGCGTCCGCAGGTCCAGGATCCCGTAGATCGCGGTGGTGAAGCGGGTCTCTCGCCCCTGTCGCTGCAGCAGGTCGTGATTGAGTCGTGCCATCGCCTCGGCAGGGGGGACGATGCGGTAATCGTTGCCACGGATCTCCTTCGCGGGAAGGCTGCGGCAGATCACCATGGTCAGCAGCGCCGCAGGAATGCCGTGGCCCACGGCATCGGCCACGAAGAGTCCCAGGTGGTGCTCGTCCAGCCGCCGAACGTCGTAGATGTCGCCGCTGACCCAGTTGCAGGGTCGCCAGAGCGCCGCCACCGTGGCCCGCGGCAGGTCGGGCATGGCGCGAGGCAGGAACTCCCGCTGCACCTGTGCGGCCAGCTGCAGCTCGTCCTGCAGCCGGCCCAGGTCCCCACGAAGGTCGCCCACCAGCCGCTCCGTTCCGCTCGCCTGCTCGCGCAGGCGCCCTATCTCGGCCTGTCGTGCCAGCATGCCGCGCAGCATGGCGGCCACCGAGGCCGTGGGTGCGTCCAGAGGCAGGGCCGCCGGCCCCAGGCCGGCCACGGTCCGCGCGTCACCCAGCACCAGTCGTGGCAGTCCCAGTCGGTCGGCGTGATCCATGGCCTCGGTCAGGCCGCGGGTGTCGTCCTGAGGCTGAAGCAGCACCACCAGCGCGTCGAGCGATCCGGCGGTCATGCGTGAGGCGTCCGCCAGGCCGGTTCCCCAGACCTGCGCCGGCGGTCCCAGAGCGGCCTGCAGCTGCGTGGCGGCGGAGTCGGCGTGGTGGCGGCGGCTGGCCGAGGCTGCCACGGCCACTCGCAGGGGAGGCCGGAGGTCACTCGACGGCGCGTCTTCCAGCATCGTCGACGAGTGTATCGGTCAGGCCGTCGTCGCCCCGGAGCCACGCCAGCGCCGCGGGATGGGCGCACGGCCCGTCCACGCGGCTGCGCATCCGAAGACCCTCGACCGAGGCCCGCTCCACGAGCGCCGCAGCGGCGACGGGCTCCAGCGGAGCCAGCCCCAGCCACCACGCCACCAGGCCGCACACGCGATCGGCGGACACGCCCGACCGCCGCAGCGCCTCCAGACCCTCGGCACCGTCACGCTTGGCCAGCCGGCGCCCGCGTGCGTCGCGCACCAGCGGGAGGTGCCACCACCTTGGCGGTTCGCGCCCCATCGCCCGAAGCAGCAGCGTCTGCAGCGCCGCGCTCTCCAGCAGGTCCGCGCCGCGCACCACATCGGTCACGCCCAGTTCGGCGTCGTCCACCGCGCAGGCCAGCTGATAGCTGGGCACGCCCGCCTTGGTCCACACCAGGAAGTCGCCGTGCTGGGCGGCGGGATCGAACTCGCGGATGCCGAGCAGCTCGTCCTGCACGATCACGGGTCCCGGATCCACGCGCAGGCGGTGGTTCACGCCGGTGTCATGAAATCCCCACGCGGCACCCGGCGGGGGTCGGAGCGTGGCGGGAAACACCACATGGCCCTCGCCCTCGTGCGGAGCGCCCACGGCGGCCGCCGCTTCGCGCACTTCCTGTCGGCTCTGCGGACTGGCGAAGATCCGACCCGCGGTCGCCAGCTGGTCCATGGCCGCGCGATACCGGGCCAGTCGTTCCGACTGCCGCACGGGCTCGCCGTCCCAGTCCAGGCCCAGCCATCGCAGCGTCTCCAGCAGGTCGCCACCTGCGGAACGGACGCGCGGAGCGTCCAGGTCGTCCATCCGGAGCACCAGCCGCCATCCATGCCGTCGGGCCAGCACCCAGGCGGCCAGGAAGGAGCAGGCGTGGCCCAGATGGAGCGGCCCGGTGGGGCTGGGAGCCAGTCGGGTGGTGCCTGCGGTCGCCGGCATGCCCGCAGGGTAGATTGCACGGGCCATGAAGGCCTTGTCACCCCGCCAGGTGTCCAACCGCCTGGCCAAGCTGGACCAGTGGTCGGAATGTGGCGGCAACATCCAGCGCACCTACGCCTTCGCCGATTTCCTGGCGAGCATGCGGTTCGTGAACGAGGTCGCCGCCTCCGCCGAGCGCGTGCAGCACCACCCCGACATCCTGGTCCGTTGGAACAAGGTCACGCTCACCCTGAGCACCCACGACGCCGGGGGCATCACCGAGAAGGACTTCTCCTTCGCCGCGGACGCGGATCGCATGGCCGCCGGTCATGCGCCGCCGCCGGAGCCGCCCGTCACGCCGGCGGGTTGACTCTTCGGCTCAGCCGCGGAGCGCCTTGCGCACCATGGTCGCTCGGGCCAGCCGGCCCTTGTCCTCGTCGGCCGCGGACGGATCGATGCGGGCCAGATGCGCCGGCTGCACCTGCAGCATCAGACGCTGGACCATGTCCAGCGTCAGGTCGGGCAGCAACCCCATGCAGATGCCCAGGCGCACGTTGGCCAGCAGCTTGGTGGCTTCCTCGGCGCCCAGCAGGCGTGCCGCCCGCAGCGTGGCCACGGCGCGATGGACCTTGTCCTCCAGCAGCGGCCGATTGCTCTCCAGCAGCAACCTTCGAGCGGAGCGTTCGTAGTCCACCAGCTGTGGCACGGTCTCCTGGGCGAAGCGCCGCAGCAGGTCGTCCTCGCTGAATCCCAGGGTGACCTGGTTGCTCACCTGGTACAGGTTGCCCACGGCCTCGCTGCCTTCGCCATAGAAGCCCCGGACGGCCAGGTGCATGTCCTTGGCGGCGCGCTTCACCCGCTCCATCTCGCCGGTGTAACGCAGCCCGGGCAGATGCAGCATGACGCCCACCCGCAGTCCGCAGCCCACGTTGGTGGGACAGGCGGTCAGGTAGCCCCACCGCGAGGAGAAGGCGAAGTCCACCCGGCTCTCCACGGCATCGTCGAAGGCGTGCGCCCGGGTGAACGCCTCCTCCAGGCGAAGACCCGGCAGGATGGTCTGGATGCGGAGATGGTCCTCCTCGTTCACCATCACGCTGAGCGATTCGCCCGGATCGATGCCCACGGTGCGCGGCACGGCGCTGTCGGCGAAGTGGCGGGACACCAGGTGCCGCTCCACCAGCAGCTGCCGCTCCTCCGGCGAGGTCTGCGCCATGTTCACCCAGGCCAGGCCCTCGCCCTGCGAGGCCCGCGTGACCAGCAGCATGATCTCGTGACGCTGGGCGTCCGAGGCGCGGCCCACGAAGGGGAAGCCGGCCAGGTTCCGGGCCAGGCGGATGCGGGAGCGCACCACCACGTCCGATTCAGGCCCGCATGCAGGATCGACCGGCGGTGGCTGCATCACGAGGCCCCGCCACCCAGGCCCTGCAGCTGGTCGCGAAGACGCGCGGCGCGCTCGTACTGCTCCGCCGCCACCGCGGCGTCAAGTTCCTGAAGCAGGCGCGAGCGCATGGCGGCACGGTCGGCCATGCCTTCCATGCGCGGAGGCACGCGGCCGGCATGGTGCACGGCGCCGGCCTGCGCCCGCTCGATCACGGCGCCGAGCTGCGGCATGAACGCCTCGTAGCAGCCGGGGCATCCCAGCACGCCCGACTGACGGAATTCCGCGAAGGCCAGACCACAGCCCGGGCAGCGCACGGGGCCCGCAGGCTCGCGCCGAGCGGAGGCGGCCAGCACGGGGATCTGGCCTGCGAACTGCGACAGCAGCTGGGTCACCGGCGCCGCAGGCACCTGGTAGCCGCGCTGAGCGGCGTGCTCGGCGCAGAGGCGGACCTCGTGCGTGGCGTTGTTGCGGATGACCACCTCATGCACCACCGCAGGCTTGTCGCAGTGATCGCACTTCATCAGGTCGCCATTCTAGGCCCGCCGGAGGCGGATCGAGGCGAGGGCCTCAGGGATGGGCCGCGCGGTGGATGGCCGCCAGCCGGTCCAGCAGAGCCGGCACCTGATCCAGCGGCATCATGGTGCTGGCGTCGCTGGCGGCGCGGGCCGGCTCGGGATGGCATTCCAGGAACACCGCGTGCACGCCTGCGGCCACGGCCGCCCGGGCGAGCAGGGGGGCCCGCTCGGGCCGTCCACCAGTGCGGTCGCCTTCGGCGCCCGGCAACTGGGTGCTGTGGGTGACGTCGAAGCACACCGGGCTGCCCTGCTCGATCAGGTCGCCCACGCCGATGAAATCGTTCACCAGGCGGTGGTAGCCGAAGGTGGTGCCTCGCTCCGTGACCATCACATGCGGGCAGCCGCCGGTGCGGAGCTTCTCCACCACGTTTCGCATCTCGGCCGGGCTCATGAACTGACCCTTCTTCACGTTCACGGGTCGGCCGGTTCGGGCAGCAGCCAGCAGCAGGTCGGTCTGGCGGCAGAGGAACGCCGGGATCTGGAGCATGTCCAGCACCTCGGCTGCCGCGGCGCATTGCTCAGGCGTGTGCACATCGCTGGTCACCGGCACGCCCAGTTCCTGGCCGATCGCGCGGAGCTGGGCCAGGCCGTCCCCGGCGCCCGGTCCCCTGTGGCTCCGCCCGCTGGATCGGTTGGCCTTGTCGAAGCTGGCCTTGAACACGAACGCCAGGCCGGCGGCCGTGGCGGCGTCACGGACGGTGCGGGCGATCCGCAGGTTGGTGGCCGGGTCCTCCAGCACGCAGGGGCCGGCGATGACCAGCAGGGGCCGGCCAGGCCTGGCGAAGAATCGACCCAGGATGTCGGTTGCGGGGCTCATGGACGGGGGGGATTCCCCATAAATGGTCTGGAAACGGCTTGGCGGCCGATCCCTGGATCGCACATTAGCACCAAACCGCCCCGGCTGTCGGCGGGGTGGCAAGGAGGGAGGCACCGTGAGCGAGCCACAAGTACCCGGCCCCGAAGCATTCGCGGCCCACGTCGAGCGGATCTTCAAGGCCCGTTGGCCCGACCGGAGCGTCGAGGTGGCGGGCCCCATGGACCTGATCGTGCAGGGCCGGCACCTGGGTCTGGAGAACCTCTGGCGGATCGTCTCGCGGGACCCGGAGCGTCAGGAGGACGTGATCGCCCACTACTTCGAGAAGCTGCTCGAAGGGGACGAGATCGGCAACGTGCACATGCCGTTCCGGCTGGTCAAGCCGCGCATCATGCCTCGCATCCAGCCGGTGGGCATCTTCGAGCATCTTGATCGTGAGCAAGTGGCCCATGTGCCCTTCGTGAACGACACCGTGATCGTGTTCGTGATGGACCTGCCCGAAGTCACCGTGAGCGTGACCGTGGAGCAGATGGTCCGCTGGGGGGTGCAGTCGGAGGATCTCGAGCTGATCAGCCGCGAGAATCTGGCGCGGTACCGCCCCGACCTGCAGGTCCGCGTGGTGGAAAGCGAGACCGGCGGCCGTGCCGCCATCCTCTCGGTGCTGGATGGCTACGACGCCGCGCGACTGCTGCTCGACACGCTGCACAGCACCCTGGCACCGCAGCTGAAGGGCGACTTCTTCGTGGCCACGCCGGCCCGCGACATGTTCGTGGCCATCAGCCGTGATCCCGAGGACTTCGTGGACAAGGTCCAGCAGCGGGTGGTCCGGGACTTCCGTCGCCTGCCGTACCCCATCACGGACGCGCTCTTCATCGTGACGCGCGACGGCGTCGCGGGAACCCGCGAGGCGGCCTGACCACGGATCCTCGGGCTGCGTAGCATCGCCGCCCGTGGTCCTGCTGATCGACAACTACGACTCCTTCACCTGGAACCTGGTGCACCGCATGCAGGAGGTGAGGCCGGGGCTCCGCGTGGAGGTGGTCCGCAACGACGCCATCGACGAAGCCGCGGCGGATGCGCTGCGCCCCACGCACCTGGTCATCTCGCCCGGACCCTGCACGCCCAGGGAGGCCGGGGTGAGCGCCCGCATGATCGCCCACTTCCGCGGCCGCATTCCCGTGCTCGGCGTCTGTCTGGGACACCAGACGATCGGCGACGGCCACGGCATGACGGTGTGCCGGGCCGCGGCACCCATGCACGGCAAGACCAGCCGGGTGCACCACGACGGTCTGGGCGTCTACGCGGGTCTCTCCAACCCCTTCACGGCCATGCGCTATCACTCGCTGGTGGTGGATCCGGCCACCGTGGGCGCCGAATTCGAGATCAGCGCCCGCACCGAGGACGGCGTGGTCATGGGGCTGCGATGGCGCGCGCCCCCCGGCGCGAAGCCCATGGAGGGGGTGCAGTTCCATCCCGAGAGCTTCATGACCGACGAGGGCCCCAGGCTGCTGGCCAACTTCCTGGCCATGGCATGACCGCGGTTCAGGGCATGCGCTTCATGGTGAACACCAGGGGCTTGGGCGCCTCCTTGTCCGCCTCCTTGGGCGGGTTGGGGGTGACCGTGAGCACCAGCGTGTCGGCGTCCGTGCGCTCGTAGCGCAGGCTGGCCATGTCCTGGGCGTTGGCCTTCAGAGGCGGATCCACCGGCACGAAGGTGGCGGACTTGCCCTCGACCTTGGCCAAGCGCATGCGGAGCAGGTCGGTGCGCCTGGGATCGGCCTCGAAGTTGCCGTGCACGTGGATCTGACGAAGGATCACCATGTCCTTCTCCGCCATGATCTGGGTGAACTCGTAGAAGGGGGTGATGCCGTTGCCCAGCGTGCGGCGGAAGGTGCCCACCATGCTGTTGCCGCGGGGCGCCATCCAGTGCTCCTCGATCACCGCGCCGTTGGGCTGCTGCTGGGTCCAGCGGCCCTCCATGAAGGCCAGCTGGTCGATGGCTTCCTTCAACTGGGCCATGGAGACCTTCTCGGCCTTGGGAGCCTCGGCGGGGGGCGGGGCTTCCTGTCGAGGGGCGGCCGAACTGGCCAGCACGCCGGAGGCCAGCAGCGGAAGGGTCAGGGCGGCCAGGAGGGTCGATGCACGCAAGGTGGAGCGCTTCATGGGCCGACGATGCTACCGACGGCGGGGGTGCGGCAGGGTGTCCGCTCCCGCTACCATCTCCGATCCATGCAGACCCTTGAAGGCGACCTGGTGCGCGGCGTGCTCGAGAGCGCCAACGGCAGCGAGATCACCGTCTCCTTGCCCGGCACGGACTACCGCCTGCGCTTTGCGCAGGGCGGCCCCACGGCGGTCCATCCCGGCAAGCGGATCCGAGGCCGCGTGAACGCCCGGGCGCTGCACATGCACCGAGCTCAGGCGGGTGGCGGATTCATCGAGCCGATCATGGGACAGCCCCGGATCGTCCAGGGTGTGGTGCGCGGCGTGGATCCCGCGTCCAACCGTCTGCTGGTCGAGGTGGTGGTGCCCATGTGGGTCGAGCCCTTCGACGGACAGCAGGCCACCGACTTCGTGGCCGGCGACATGGTGAACTTCTACGTGCAGTCGGGCGCCACCTTCACGCCCGTGGCGTGAAGCGGCTCACTCCGGCGCCGAGATCACGCGCTTCTTCTTCTGGTCCGGGGTGAACACCGCCACCTCGGGCTTGGGCTCGGAGCTGAGCACCACCACGGGCTGATTCTCGCTGTTCTGCACCGTGATCAGGCCTGCGGCGCCGTCCACGGCGGTGCCGGCACGGACCACGGCGCGGCCCTTGAGGTTGAAGAGGTTGAGGACGCCTCCGGTGGCCGAGCCGCCCAGGCCCGCCAGGCGGTTGCTGCCCGAGTAGATCTGCACCGTGCCGCTCTCCTCCTTGCCCTGGTCCAGGAGCACGGCCATCTGGCCGGATGCGGTGCTCACGCTGCACTGGCCGCCGGCGTTGTCGCGCACGGTGAGCGAGCCCACCGCCTTGCCGTCGGCGTTGCGGGCCTCGACGAAGCCGCCCTTTTCCACGTTGCCCAGCATGAGGCCGCCCTGGCCGGTGGCGTTGCGCGCCATGATCTCGCCGCCGTGGTCGCCCACGCCCGCCTCGACCATGGTGCTTCCCTTGGCGTCCGCAAGCCGAAGCATGCCCGCGCGAGTCTCGTCACCGCCCAGGTACACCACCTCGCGGTCCTTCTCGCCCAGGATGCTCAGCGCCGCCCCCTTGGGCGTCACGCCGAACAGCAGCACGGACTGGTCCTCCGCCCGCGCCAGCAGCGCGTCGGAGCGGTCCTTGTTCACGCGGAATCGGGCCGCAGCCTGCTCGCTTCCGGCACGGCTCATGGCCAGGTCGCTTCCATCCGCGGTGGCCTCCAGGTAGGCCGCCAGCTCGCCGTTGCCCCGGGACACCTCCAGACGGCCGCCGCTGGAGCTGGAGTACAGGCCGGTCACCGGCTGCCCGGCGCTGTTCCACATGTTCAGGTCGCCGCCGGATTCCGCGGCGCCCATGCGGATCACGTTGGCGCCGCCCGTGGCCCAGATGTCGAGCTGGCCGCCGGACTCGTTGGAGGTCAGCAGGGCGGTCACCTTGCCGTCGTCGTCCACGATCTCCAGGCGGGAGGCCCGCACGGTCTCGGCCTCGGGCCGGGAGACCAGGCCCGCCAGCACCGAGACGGCGGCTGCGGCCAGCAGACCCAGCGCCGTCGTGCGCCACCGCGCGCGGCTGCGCTGGAGGGTGGCGAGCTGAAGTTCGATGCGGTCGAGGCGCTGGTTCGTGGTGGACATGCGGGGTCTCCTGAGAGTGGTCCGTAGGATAGGAACTGGATCCGGATTCGTCGCGCCGCGCCGGCGCGGGCTCCGGGCTCAGCGAGGAACGCCATGGCCAGAGCAGCACGAGCTTCGAGCGGCCGGATCGGGATCGCCCTGGTGGGCACGGGATTCATGGGCCGTGCCCACGCGAACGCGTGGCGCCAGGCGCCGTGCTTCTTCGACCTGCCGCGAAGGCCTGAACTGCGGTCGGTGGCGGGCAGGCGGCGGTCGTCGGCGATCGAGTTCGCTCGCCGCTGGCAGGTCGAGCGAGCCGGGGCCGACTGGAAGGCGCTCGTGCGCGACCCCG
>CAIOTP010000074.1 GCA_903861235.1 uncultured bacterium
CTTCGAGCGATGGAACGAGCTTCGCACGGCTGTGCGGGAGGACCGGGTCATTCCGCTGGGCGAACTTCTCGAGTCCTCGCCCCAGCAGTGCCTGGAGCGCGGCACGGACGACCTGCTGACCTACTACGCGCAGACCTGGGCCTTGATCCACTTCCTGCACGACGGCCGCCAGGGTCGCCATCGCGATGCGCTCCGACAGCTGGTGGGTGATGCCGCCTCTGGCGCGTTGGCGGGTCGGTTGGCAGGCAGCCAGGCGATCGCCGATCCCGCTGCGCGTCGTCGCGCGGCCCGCAGCCGGCTGGGCCGGTTGGTGATCCTGGAGTACTTCGATCGGGACTTCGACGCCTTCGCGTCGTCGTACCACGCCTTCCTGGAGGAGGTCACGCGGCGTGGTGCGGGCGACCGCATCTTCCGGGGCGAGAGCCCGCTCACCGCGCCGACTTCGGCAGCGCCAGGCACGCCGCCACCGAAGTGAGCAGCGAAAGGCCCAGCGCGGGCGCCGGCCCCGCCACGGCCCAGAGTGCGCCCACGCCCACGCTCGCCGCGAGCGCACAGGCCCCCATGCAGCCGTAGGCGATCCCCATGGCGGTGCCGCGGCGGTGGCGGGGCGCCGCGTCGGCGACCATCGCCTTGCCCACGCCGTCGTGGCATGCGATGGCCAGGCCGTACACGCACAGCAGTCCCACGCACTGGCCTGCGGAATCCGCCAGTCCGAATCCCAGATAGACCAGTCCCTGCAGCAGCCACCCGAACACCAGCAGGCGGCGGCGACCGAAGCGGTCGGAGAGTCGCCCCGCGGGCCAGGCGGCGGCGGCGTACACCAGGTTGAAGAGGGCGTAGGCCAGGATGACCTGCACGGGGCCCAGACCCATCTCCGCGGTGCGGAGCAGCAGGAACGCGTCGCTGGAATTGCCCAGCGCGAACAGGCACAGCGCGAGCGTGCATCTCCAGAAGTGGCCGTCGAGCGAACCCGTCCGCGTGGGGGGCGGCTTGGTGGCGTCCACGGGTTCCGCCGCGGGAGGGTCGCGCAAGAGGAAGGTCAGCGCCCAGCAGGCGAAACCGGCGGCCGCCGCCGAGCCCAGCGCCCACCGCCACGCCGAGGCGGAGTCGGGCGAAGCCGAAGCGCCAAGGCCGGCCAGCAGGCCGGCCGCCAGCAGCGCACCGACCAGTCCACCTGCCGTGTCCATGGCGCGGTGCACGCCGAAGGCGTGGCCGCGGCTCTCCGGAGGCACGGCGTCGGCCAGCAGCGCGTCCCTGGGCGTGGTGCGGATGCCTTTGCCCACGCGGTCGAGCACCCGCCCCGCCCCGACCATGGGCCAGAGGGTGGCCATGGCCACGATGGCCTTGCCCACCACCGGCAGTCCGTAGCCCCAGCGGATGTAGGGCACGCGGCGCCCTGCGCGGTCGCTGTGCCAGCCCGACGCGGCCTTCATGACGGTGACCACCGCCTCCGCCACGCCCTCGACCGCGCCCAGGGCCACGGTGCTCGCGCCCAGCACGCCGGTGAGATAGAGCGGAATGAGCGGGGTGGTCATCTCCCCGCTCACGTCGGCGAGCAGGCTGATCCAGCCCAGCAGCACGACCTGGCGGGGAAGCCGTTGCATGCGAAAGGTGGGGAGGGGATTCGAACCCCTGAGACCCTCGCGGGTCTAGCCGATTTCAAGTCGGCTGCGTTCAACCGCTCTGCCACCCCACCGGGGGCACGCCATGCTAACGGTGCGTTCAGCCTGCGCGGCCGCCCTTGGCCTGCTCCAGCTCGGCGGTCAGCCGCCGGTTCTCGGCGAGCGCCGCCTCCAGGCGGCGATGGATCTCCGTCTCGCGTGCCGCGGCCAGGGCGCGTTGGCTGGACTGCTGGGCCGTCATCATGAGCCGGTGGGTCATGAGCAGGTCGATCAGAGGGTCGTTGGGCGGCAGCATGCCGGCGGCCAGGCCCAGCTGGGCCAGTCGCTCGAGTTCGGTCACCCACAGGCTGCCGGCGAAGATGAGGCCGTCACCGTGCGGATCCGGCACGAAGCCGCCGCGGATCTGCACGAAGGGGTCGTCCAGGCGCAGGATGACCAGGCGGTTCTCCAGTTCCCGCGAGATCGCATCGAGGGTGGGATTGCTGGGCTCGGGCTGGATGGCGAAGCGATCGAGCAGGGCCACGCCCTCGCGCAGCGTGGGGGCCACGCGCCGCAGCAGCGGTCCCAGGCGGACGATGCGGAGCGAGGCGTCCACGGTGACATGGAAGGGCAGCAGCCGGTCGAGCAGCGTGAGCCAGTCGGCGGCGTCGCTCACCAGGTGACCTCGAAGAGGTCGGTGGTGGAGCCTTCGGTGCGGGGCTTCGTGAGCACGACCTGGGGTTCGAGGCCGTACTTGCGACCCAGACCCTTCACCAGTCCGACCACGAGGGGCGCCAGACCGTTCCTCCTGGACGAGTAGGCCAGCGTGAGTCCGCGGTCCCGCCGCTGGCTCACCCGGAACGACGGCGGCTCCAGCTGCGGCATCATCAGCGCCACACGCACATGCATGGCGTCCAGGTTGGCCAGAGCGTCGGCGAAGGTGGGTCCCAGCTGGTCGAGCAGGCTGCCGTAGCCCTTCTGGGCGGTGAACTCCACCCAGTAGGCGCCGATCGCCTCCACCAGTTCCCCGGCCGTTCGCCCGGTGATCTCGCACGCGGCGCCGACCAGCTGGAAGGTGAGCGCATCCGGATACTGCTGCAACGGCACGAACGAGGTCTCCTGGAAGCCCGCCTTCGTGCGGATGCGCTCCCAGGTGTCCGCGCCCAGGTCGCTGGAGAGGTAGTCCTGCACCGCTTGATTCACCAGTCCGTACATGGGGGCCTCCTTCAGAGGTTGAGGGCGAGCGTGAACCGATCCCCGGAATCAGGTGGTGGTGCGGCCCAGCAGGGCCCAGACCAGCAGCAGACAGGCCAGCAACGATCCGCCTGCGAGGCCCGTGGCGAAGAGCAGCCAGAGGTGCAGACGGCCCTGGATGCGCTCGAGCGTCTCCTCCCGCTGCCGGGCATGCTCCAGGATGGACTCGAGCGCGTCGGCGTTGCGACGCTGACCGGTGGCCAGTTCACCGATGCCGCCACTGAGGCTGGTCACGCCGTCGGCCACACGCTGAGCCGCCTGGTGGTTCAGGTCGAGCTGCTGCTGCACCAGACCGAAGGTGTCCACCTGGTGTCCCACGCCATCGGCGATGCGGCGCAGCATGTCCTCGATGGTCTGGTCGCGGTTGCGCTGCTGCACCAGGGCCGAGGTGAGGGCTTCGCCCAGGCGGGCCTGCTGTCGTGCCATCTCGGGCAGGCTCTGCAGGCTCGCGGGCAGCCGTTCGAGCACGGCCAGGATCGCGCGGCGGTCGGCCTCGTCGCCCCGAAGGTGCTCCGCCATGGCCAGCAGCGCGCTGGCCACGTTCGCGGCCTCGGACGCCTTGGGGGCGGCCGGCACCGGATCGGCCGGTGGCGGGCCCATGAAGAGCCGGCGCATGGTTGCCAGCACGGTCATCGAGGTGCAGTGTAGCGGTGCGTCGGGAGTCGCTGGCCCGCCTCTAGCATGCCGGCATGAGGTGCGTGGTCATGGGCCTGCTGGCGATCGTGCTGGCGTCGGCATGCGACCGGGCCGGTCCGCATGGCGCGGCTGCCGCAGGTCCGGCGCGTCGTGTGGTGTCGCTCTCGCCGGCCATCTCCGCCACACTTGTGGCGCTCGGGCACGCGGACCGCGTGGCAGGGCGCACGCCGTGGTGTGGGGGGCTGCCTCAGGTGCCGGTGGTGGGCACTTCCATGGACGTGGATCTGGAACGCATGGTCGCGATCGATCCCGACCTGATCGTGATCCAGCGAACCAGTCGTGGGACCCTGCCCGAGCTCGAGCGGGTGGCCCGCGTGCGGGGCTGGCGCATCGAGACGCTGCCCTGTGATTCGCTGCAGGACCTGAGCGGCCTGGGGAATCGCTTGCAGACGCTCTGCGGCCCCGGCCCCGAGGGCGCTTCGTTGGCGGCACGATGGCAGGCCGTGCTTCGACCGCCCGCGGCCTTCAAGCCGCAGGAGCGCGTGGCCTTTCTGCTGCCCGGACCGGGCGTCCGTGCCTTCGGCCAGGGCAGCTATCTGGTCGATCTCTGGAAGGTCTGGGGCGGCCGCTGCTGGCCCGAAGCGCAAGGCTGGCCCGAGGTGCAGATCGAGGACCTGGTGGTCGCGCGGCCGGACCGCGTGATCGTGGTGGGAGGTCAACCCTCGCCGGAGTTGAACCGGATGCTCGAGTCGGATCAGGTGCAGGTGGAGAGCCTGGCTGACCCGCGCCTGCTGCAACCTGGCCCGGACTTCCTGGTGGCGGCCGAAGCGTGGCGGGCGTCCATGGAGCGCCAGCCGTGAGTCGCTTCGGAGGCTGGATCCTGCTCACGGTGGCGTTGGGGGCGTGCGTGACGGCTCGCGTCATGCTGCATCGATCGCTCGAGGGCTCGCTCGAGTGGGGATGGAGCGAAGCGGCCGCCTCGCTCCGCGTGAGCGCGGTGCTCAGCGCCGTGTCCGCCGGAGCCGCGCTCGCCATGGCGGGCATGTTGCTGCAGGGCATGCTTCGAAATCCTCTGGCCTCGCCCTTCGTGCTCGGGCTCGGCGGTGGCGCCCAGGCGGCGGTGGCCGTGGCCACGCTGGTGGCGTGGCGAGCGGGCGGCGCCGTGGGCACGGCGGGCGAACTTGCGGTGGCGAGCGTGGGAGCGGCGGTGGCGCTGATCACGTGCATGGCCTTCGGTCGAAGTCGAGAGCGAGGGCTGGATCCGGTCTCGCTGGTGCTGGCGGGGGTGGTGGTGGCGGCGATCGCCGGCAGTCTGGCCACGCTGTGCGAATGGCTGCTGCCGCCGAGCGAGCGCGCGGGGCTGCTCGCGTGGGGCCTCGGGCGAATCCCCGAGTCCCCCGACCGCTCGATGCTGGTGGTGGCCGGCACGGCGCTTGCGTCGGCGGTCGGCGCTGGCCTTTGGTGGGGGCGCCACCTTGACGCCATGCAGCTCTCCGACGACGAGGCGAGTTCGCTGGGCGTGTCCCTTCGTTCCATGCGTTGGGCCGTGGTGATGGCGGCCAGCGTGCTGGCCGCGATCGCCACCGCCTTGTGCGGGCCTCTGGCGTTCGTGGGCCTGGTCGGTCCTCACGCGGCTCGCGCCATGGTGGGCGGGGCGCATCGGCGTGCGCTGCCTGCCGCAGCCGTGGCGGGCGCGGCACTGCTGGTTCTGGCCGATGTGGTGCGCATCCTGGTGCCTCTGGAAGGCGCCGGTCGAATGCCGGTCGGCGTGATCTGCGCGTTGGCGGGCGGCCCCGCATTCCTGCTCATGCTGCGGCGGGGCGCCGCAAGGCACTGGTCGCCATGACGCTGGCCCTGGAGGCGTTGCAGGTGAAGCTCGGCAGGTTCACGCTGGGACCGGTCTCGGTGTCCGTGCCCGTGGGTGGCGTGACGGTGATCCTCGGCCCCAACGGCAGC
>CAIOTP010000075.1 GCA_903861235.1 uncultured bacterium
GAACCTCTCCAACGACGGCTGGTTCGGCACCTTCGACGCGGCCCGTGTGCATCATGAGCAGGCGGCGCGCTGGCGCTCGATCGAGCTGCGGCTGCCGCTGGTTCGTGTGGCCAACACGGGCCTCACCGCCGCGTTCGACCGTCACGGACGCCGCGTGGCGGGACCGCTGGCATGCCGGGCGGAGGGAACGCTGCGGATCGATCTCCCGCTGCAGGGCGGCTTCTCGCCGTTCGCGACCGCTGGCGATGTAGCATCCTGGTCCATGTTCTTCGCGGGAATCGTCATGCTGGTCGGACGGGTGCCCCAGCTTCGGGGTCTGTCCTGCCTGCTTCTGCTCGTCGCGGTCGCGGCCTGCGACAGTCCTCGAAGCGATCGCATGCCGACCTGGAGCAGCAAGGACCAGTCGGTGGTGCCCGAGGGGGACGCCGCGCTCAACGGCCGTCCCGTGTCCGCCGCGTTGCCGGTGGCGGCCTCCGGCGACATGCGATCCAACTCGGTCCGCCTGCTGGAGGAGGCTTCCCGCAGCCCCAACGCGCTGCTGCGGGCCATCTCGCTGGAGGCGTTGGAGCACGATCCGCCCGCGCTGGAGCCCGTGGTGCGCCGTGGCCTGGGTGACGTGAATCCGGGCGTTCGGTTCGTGGCCGCCATGGTGGGCAGCAAGGCCAAGCTGCAGGGGCTGGCCACGCTGGTCGAGCCGCTGCTGCTGGACCCCAACGACAGCGTGAAGGCCGCCGCCATCCTGGCCCTGCATCGGGCCGGCCGGCCCGTGGATCCTTCGCCGTTGATCCGGATGATCGTGGCCCCGACCGCGGACGTCCGGGGCAACGCGGCCATGGTGCTGGGTGAACTGGGCAACCGCTCGGCGCTGCCCATGCTGGCCGACGCGCTGGGCGCACCCATGCCCAAGGCCCTGCCGGCCCAGGTCCGGGTGGTCGACCTGCAGATCGGCGAAGCCATGGTGAAGCTGGGTGACACGGCTCAGCTGGAGCCGATCCATGCCGCTCTCTTCTCGCGAAGCGACCAGGGGGAGTGCATCGGTCTGGCCTGCCAGATCGTGGGCAGCCTCCGCGACCAGACGGCGCTGCCCATGCTGCAGCGACTGATCGACGCCAACGGCATGGACACCCGACCGGCGGAGATCCGGCTGGTGGCCGCGGTGGCGGTCATGCACATCACCCCCTCGGCGCCGGCCGCTCTGGCGGAACTGGGCCAGCTGGGAGCCCGGGACACTCGGGCGGAGGTCCGCGGAATCTCGGCCAAGTTGCTGGGATTCTTCCGCAGCCCGGAGGTGGATGTGACCCTGGGCCGGCTGCTCCGGGACAGGGATCCGGTCGTCCAGGTCGCCGCCGCCGCGGCCATCCTGCGGCGGGAAGCGGCGGGGGCCACCCCCGCCCAGCGTTGACATTTCGCCCGTGGAACGGGTATCACTCCGGGGATCCATCGCGTGCACGCCCCCGGGCGTGGCGCCTTGGGACACGCGCCTTGACCCTGGGCGAGCCCAGCGCGTGACCACGCCGACGGAGTCCCTGCCTTGCACATCCTCACCAAGATCTTCATCGTGCTCACCTCGCTGCTGTCCGTGGCCCTGGTGCCGCTGGTCATGCTCAACACGGCCAGTGACGAGACCTGGAAGACCAAGTACTCGGACGAGTCCGCCAAGGTGAAGGCCGCGGAGTTCGCCAAGGACGCCGCCCAGCGCCTGCAGGACTCCGCCGTGAGTTCCGCCGCCGAGGAGGCGGGAACCCTGCGGGCCCAGGTGGAGGGCCTCAAGAGCGAGCTCAACGCCGCCCGTGACGCCGAGCTGAAGGTGGCCAGCGTGCTGGCAGGCCTGCGCGGCGAGCTCGACGTGCTCAAGTCGAGCAACCGCGTGCTGGCCGAGAGCAACAAGATCGGCAGCGAGACCACCTCGCTCTTCTCCAAGGAGCTGTCCGATCTGCGTGACCGTCTGGTCAACGCCCAGAAGGACAACGTGCGGCTGGACGAGGCCGTGGCCACCCTGACCAGCGAGAACGAGGTGTTCAAGGCGAGCATCCGCCAGCTGAAGGAAGAGCTGAAGCAGACGCGCGACGAGAAGGACCGGGCCCAGGCCCGCGTGACCCAGTTCGTGGCCACGGTGGGTGACCTGCCCTCCGCGTCGGCCGCTCCGGGCGCCACGCGTGACGTGGTGGCCAAGGTTCCCGCCGACCGTTCGATCAGCGCCTCGATCGTGGGCGTGACTCGTGGTGCGGACCGAACCCTGGCCGAGATCAACGCCGGCAGCCGTGACGGCGTGCAGCCCGGCTGGAGCATGATGATCGCCGACGGCAACCGCTTCATCGGCAACCTGCGCATCACCCATGTGGACGTGAACCGGTCCGTGGGTGCTGTCGAGCTGGAGGATCCCTCCGCTCGGGGCGAGGTCAAGGCCGGCCTCCGGGTCATGAGCCGCAAGGGCGAGTGAGGAGCAAGCCGTGGCCGACAACGACACCGCCGTACCGACCCGCAGGCCCACCCCGAACGTGTTCACCGTGCTCCTGGTGGTCAGTTCGCTTCTGATGGTGGCGGGCGTGGTGTGGGTCTCGCTCCGCAACATCGACCAGGCCGGGGGCGCTTTCGAGTACAAGGCGAAGTGACCTCCGCCGGTTTCCGCGAGCCGTCCCGCTTCGGACGGACCCCGCTCCGGGGCCCCGGAGACGAGACTGGAAAGAGACCACCGTGCTGGATTCGCTGCTGAGCTGGTTCAGTGTCGACATGGGCATCGACCTGGGCACCTGCAACACCCTGGTGTGCGTGCGTGGCGAAGGCATCGTGCTGAACGAGCCGAGCGTGGTGGCGGTGCGCAAGGGCACCAACAAGGTGCTCGACAACGGCGAAGCCGTGGGCTGGCGCGCCAAGGAGATGCTGGGCAAGACTCCCGGCGCCATCAGCGCCATCCGTCCCCTCAAGGACGGCGTGATCAGCGACTTCGAGATGACCGGGGCCATGCTCAGCTACTTCATCCGCAAGGTGAACGGCCGCGGCCGGCTCTTCGGGCCCCGCGTGGTCATCGCGGTGCCCGGCGGCATCACCGCCGTCGAGAAGCGCGCGGTGCTGGACAGCGCCGAGCAGGCGGGCGCCCGTCGCGTCTTCCTGGTGGACGAACCCATGGCGGCCGGCATCGGTGCGGGCCTGCCCGTGCTGGAGCCCACCGCGAGCATGATCGTGGACATCGGCGGCGGCACCACCGAGGTGGCCGTCATGAGCCTGGGCGACATCGCGTGCTCCGAGAGCGTGCGCGTGGCCGGCGACGAGCTGGACGAGGCGATCATCAACTACATGAAGCGTCGCCACGGCATGATGATCGGCGAGCAGACCGCCGAGCGCGTGAAGATCGAGATCGGTTCCGCCGCCCCGGTGGGGCCGCAGACCACCATGGAAGTGCGCGGCCGCGGCGTGGTCGACGGCCTTCCCAAGCGGGTCACGGTGACCAGCACCGAGATCTGCGACGCGCTTGCCGAGCCGGTGGACAACATCTCCGAGGCCGTGAAGCGCACCTTGGAGAACGTGGAGCCCGAACTGGCGGCCGACCTGGTGGAGAACGGCATCACGCTGGCCGGCGGCGGCGCGCTGCTCCGCGGCCTGGACATGGTGCTGAGCACCAAGACCGGACTGCAGGTGCGCATCGCCGACGATCCGCTGACCTGCGTGGCCCGCGGGACCGGCATCTACCTCGACAACCTCGAGCAGTACAAGGCCAACCTCGAGTCGGACAGTGACGAGATCTGACCGGAGGCCCGTGCCGTGATCCGCGGCGCGGCCGGCCCCGGACGGGGCTTCGTGGTGGCGGTGGTGATGACCGGCGTGGTGGGCCTGCTGCCCCTGGGCTGGCTCCTGCCGTGGACCAACGACCTCTCGGCCCTTCTCTGGCTTCCCCTGCGTCCGCCGGCCCACGCGCTCACGGCCCTGCGGCTCTGGCTGAGGCCGCCCTTGGAGGAGGAGGGCAAGCCCCGCGATGCGCAGCTGCTGCTCGACGAGCGTGACCGCTTCCGGGCGCTGTGGCACGCCGAACGTCTGCGGGCGGAGGAACTGGCCCAGAGGCTCGCCGAACTGGAGCGGACCCGCCGCCTGAACAGGACCGCGGCCCCCACGCTGCCGCTGCTGGCCAGCGTGACCGGCCGAGGCATGGGAGGTGGCGAACGCTATCTCACGCTCAACGTGGGCACCCGCGAGGGCGTGCGTCCGGGTGATCCCGCCGTGGTGGGAGGTGACCTGCTGGTGGGCCGCGTGGTCGGCGAGCCGCAGGAGGCGTCGTGCTGGCTGGCCCCCCTGGGAGACGCCAGCACCGGCCGGCTGGACGTGTACATCGCCCCGGCGGACCGGCCCGAGGCGCCGCCTTCCGAAAGCGCCCAGGCGCAGCTCCGTCCGGATCCCCGCGGCGTGCTGGTGGGGGAAGTCGAGACGTCCGGCAAGGTGCGCGAAGGGGATGTGGTCCGCCTGAACGACGCCACCTGGAAGCCCTCGGCGCAGGGCATGCGCCTGGGCGTGGTGCGATCCATCCGCCCCAGTGATCGCAATCCTCTTCGGATGGTGATCGAGCTGGGGGGCGGACTGGAGGCCGAGCGGCTCCGTGACGTGACGCTGAAGGTGGAGGCCGCGGAATGAACTGGGCGGCCTTCACTCTGGCGGCGGCGGCGGCCCTGACGCTGGACGCCTCGTTCATGCCGGTGCTCCGCTTCGCGGGCACCACGCCCTCGCTGGTGGGCTGCGTGGCGGCCTTCGTGGCCCTGCACGCGGACCGCCGGCGGGCCTGGTGGGGCTGCTGGCTGCTGGGCCTGCTGCTGGATCTCTCCAGTCCCGTGGCCGTGGGGGGCTCGCTCGGCTTCGTGCCGGGTCCGCACGCCCTGGGCTTCACCTTCGGGGCCGCGGCGATCCTGTCGCTGCGATCCGAGGTGATGCGTCGCAGCATGGTCGCCTCGAGCGCGGGCACCTTCCTGCTGCTGCTGGGCTCGAGCCTGGTCTGGACGGTCATCTGGATCGTGCGCGGCATGTGGCCGGAGGCGGCGGTGCCATGGGTGGGCAACGCCGCGTCGGAACTGGGGCACCAGATCCTGGACGCGGTGGCTTCGGGCCTGCTGGCCATCCCGGTGTCGTGGCTGCTGGGCAGGACCTTCGACCACTGGGGCTTCCCGGCATCGCGGCGACGCCGGTGAACCACCGGACCGGACGCGGGTACCCTGAACGCCCATGGGCGCGACCCGGATCGTCTTCGAGGATGGCGGTGGTTCGCTCGGCTCCCTGACGGACCTTCGCGTGGCCGCCGAGGTGCGAAGCGGCGCCTTCACGGGGCTGGAACGCCTGCAGGCCGAGGTGTTGTTCGTGCCTGGCGATCGCGAGGCGGCCCTGCGGACGCGCACCTCCCTGAAGGTGAACGTCCTTCCCAAGGGTTCCAGGTTCCTGCTGTTGAACGGACGACTGCTCGAGGCTCCTGTCGAGGCGGGCAAGCTCGCCGTGGGGGAGGCGTTGACCGACCCTGTGGATGGCTGCGTGCTCGCGGCGTGCGTGGATCGTGACGGGGCGGACGCCTGGCTGGCGGGTCGCGGTCCTGCACTTCGCCAGTCGCCGGCCGTGTCGCCGTCCGTGATGCGTCGACCGTGGGACCTGCTGGCCAACGAGGCCTTCGAGCGAAGGCTGGTGCAGGACGCCGAGGCGCTGCGGGCCCGCTGGAAGTGGGAGGGCGAGCTGGCCAAGCCCTCGCAGGTGGCCGCCTGGCGGAACGAGAAGGGCAAGTCCTGGACCATGCGGTGGACCGGCAAGCGCACCCGCCCGATCGCCTTCGAGGGCGACGCGGTGTTCGTGCATGCCACGGCCCGCGTGGACGCCTTCGCGGTTCTGGACAGTCGCGGTGGTCCGGTGGTGATCGATCGCGACGCGGTGATCGGGGCGCATGCGGTGCTGCAGGGTCCCGTCTACGTGGGCCCGGGCACGCAGGTGGCGCCCCACGCGCTGCTGAAGCCACGCACCGTGTTCGGTCCGCGCTGCCGCGCGGCGGGCGAGGTGGGCGGCACCATCTTCCATGGCGACTCGAACAAGGCTCATGACGGCCATCTGGGCGACGCGCTGGTGGGCCGCTGGGTGAACCTGGGCGCCGGCACGGTGAACAGCAACCTGCTCAACACCTACGGCGAGGTGAGCATGCGGGTGGACGATCGGAGCCCGATGGAGCGCACGGGCCGTCAGTTCATGGGCTGCATCCTGGGCGATCACGTGAAGACCGCCATCGGCACGCGGCTGATGACGGGGACCGCGGTGGGCACCGGGGCCATGATCGCCTGCAGCGTGCCGCCGCCCTCGTGCACGCCTCGGTTCGCGTGGCTGACGGACGACGGCCAGAAGGTGCATCGGCTGGACCGGTTCCTGGCCACGGCGGAGATCGTCATGAAGCGGCGCGGGGAGGTCCTGCATCCGGCCGAGCGGGCCGCCATCGAGGCCCTGCACGCGAAGTCGGCTGGATCGGGCTCGTGAGCGGGGCGGACGAGCTCTGGATCATCGACGGGCACGCGCAGTTCTTCCGCGCCTACCACGCGCTGCGGCCCGGCATGCGCAGCCCGATCACGAACGAGCCCACCCACATGGTGTTCGGGTTCACCGGGCTGCTGCTGAAGCTCCTGCGCGAGCGGAAGCCCGCACGGCTGGTGCTGGTGATCGACGCGGCGGGCGACCGCGGGACCTTCCGCAGCGACCTGTACCCGGCGTACAAGGCAAACCGTGAGCCGGCGCCGCAGGACTTCGGTCCGCAGGTGGATCGGTGCGTGGAGCTCTGCCGGCTGCTGGGCATTCCGGTGGTGGCGGTGCCTCGCGTGGAGGCCGACGACGCCATCGCCACGCTGGTGCGGCGCGTGCGGCGGCAGCACCCGCGCCGCCAGATCCGGATCCTAAGCCGCGACAAGGATCTGGGCCAGGTGCTCGACGACCACACGCTGCTGGTCGACGGCCAGACCGGCACGGAGATGGACGCGGCCACGCTCTGGGAGGCCAAGGGCATCCGCCCCGAGCAGGTGGTCGACATGCTCACGCTCATGGGCGACCCGGTGGACAACGTGCCGGGCGCCAAGGGGATCGGGCCCAAGACGGCGGCGACGCTGATCACCAGGTACGGCTCGCTCGCGGGCGTGCTCGAGCATGTGGCCGAACTCACGCCGGCCAAGCGAGCCGCGGTCGAGGCGGCTCGCGAGGGTTTCGATCTGGGGCGGAAGCTCGTGAGCCTGAAGGAGGATTGTCAGGTGGAGGCCGGGGTGGAGGACCGCGAGCTGGATCTCGCGCAGGCCGACGCCGCCGCGGTGCTCGAGCTGCTCCATCAGCTCGGCTTCCACCGTCACCGGGACGACCTCGCGGAACTCATGGGGGTGAAGGCCGCCGCGAAGGCGCCCGCGGCGGTCCCGGCGCCAGCCCGTCCGCCGGCCCCGAAGAGGACCACC
>CAIOTP010000076.1 GCA_903861235.1 uncultured bacterium
AGGCCGATCGGCAGGCGCCGGGTCGGGGGGTGCGCACGACACCACCGGCTGGCCTCGAGGAGTCGGTCGGCCAGCAGCGTGATGTCGAAGGCGTTGCCCCGGTCCTCGGACTCCGAGGGCGTGAGCAGGTCCAGGAGCAGCGTGGCCAGGCCCGCCCCGTGCAAGGACTCCGCCACGAATCGGTTCCGCGGACTGAGTCGACCGCTTCCCGTGCCGTGCGCGAAGACCACCAGAGCTCCGGCGCCATTCGGCACGCAGAGCAGCCCGGGAAGCGATACGCCTGCCGCGGGAACCAGGACATCCTCCACGATGGCGGTGAGCGTGCTCATGCAGGCCTCACGCCGCCAGCTCCGGTTCGAGCGCGACCTTGTTCACGGACTCCGCCAGCTTGCTCAGGCGGCTGTCCATGCCGTGCTCCTCGTCCAGCGACCTCTGCAGCAGCGAGGCCACCTGGCGAAGTCCGAGCAGCTTGGCCCAGGTCCGCGCGCAGCCGTAGGCGGCGATCTCGTCATGCTCCAGGTGCTGGGCCGCGGCGATCAGGGCGGCATCGCGGGCGTGCGGATCCACATCCGCCATGGCCGCGATCTCCACGCAGTCCTGACGGAGGCCTCGCATGCCGCCGGTGGCTCCGTTCCGCGGTCGGGTGCCCAGGTCCAGGAAGATGCGGTCAAGCCGCGCGATCTGCTCGCGGGTCTCCTCGGCGTGGGAGCGGAGCAGCCGGGCCAGACGCGGGTTGTCGGCGCACTTCTGGAGCCGCTCGAGCACCGGAAGGCTCTGCTTCTCCGCACTGGAGAGGAGCGAGAGCTCGCGCATGAGCAGGTCGTGGAGGGAGTGGAGGGGCATGGTGCTCTCCGTGGAGGTCGATCACAGGTAGGGGTCGACCGAGATCCGGTCCTCGACCCGGCGCACCCCGCTCATGAACTGCGCCGTCCGCTGGACCGCGCTCTTCTCTCCCCACGAGCGGACCGTGCCCGAGAGCGTGACGGTGCCGTCCGACACCGCCACACCCAGTTGACGAGCCTCGCGCTCGGACTGGCGACGCAGGGCGTCCTCGATCCGTCGCTTCACCTCGTCGGCCCGCACGCCCGTGGCCGCCACGGCGATCTGGTTGGTCACGCCGCGGACGCCGGTGAGCCGCTGCACGGCCCGTTCGGCGTTGAGCCGGTCGCTCCAGAGGTCGACGGTGCCCTGCAGGGTCACATGACCGCCGGACACCGTGGAGGTGATGCGTTGGTCCGGCACCAGGACATCGACCTGCAGGGCATGGCGGACATCCGAGGCGAGCCGCTCGTCGGTGCGCTCCCAGATGGCGGGCACCTTCACCTTCATGTCGTCCACCACGTCGAGCACGCCGTACACGCGGTGGGCGGCGTCGATGGCCGCCAGCTTCTTTGGGTAGGAACTGAGCGTTCCGGTGAGCGTCACGACGCCGTTCTTCACCAGAACGCCGACCTCGGTCTCGTCCACGGTGGTGTCGCAGGCCAGTTCGGCCAGCACGTCGGTCTTCAGGGTGGCGTCGGTCTTGGTGGCGGTGATCGTCATGGGTTCGCTCCGTTCACGGGGTTCCACGATTCCGGCGAGGTGCCGGGTGATGCAGCGAACCTACGACGCAAGTCGCGGCGTGAGGCCGCGCCGCGTTCGAAGCGGAACTGTTCAGGTATGCGTACGAGATCGCCGTGGGCGGGGAGGCCGGCTCACGGGGCTGCCGACGCGGGCACCGGAGCGGCGGGCTGCGGATCTCCCAGCACGAAGATCGCCCGCTGCACCAGAGCCGCAAGTTCCGATTCCTGCACGCCTTCCTCCGTGTCGTTCCACGCCACGGCGAGCGCGTACCAGGTGCCCGCGCGGTCCTGCAGCAGGTAGGCCAGGCAGATCACGCCGGGCTCCGAGCCTCCCTTGAACCCGACCCAGGGGAAGCGGTCCTCGGAGATGTCCAGACCCCGGTTGATCGCCAGCGCATCGCGCAGGGTGCGGGTTGGCGATCCGGCCGGGCCCTCGCCGGCCACGCGGATCCAGTCGAGTGCGCGGCAGAGGTCCGAAGCGCTGGCGAACCACTCCAGCTGGTCGATCCGATTCGGCGTGGCCAGCCCGCCCACGTCCATCTTCGCGAGGTCAAGGGGCCCGGGCGCCACCTTCTCCTGCAGGAAGCGCCTGCGGCCGGCCTCGTCCAGCTTCAGGTACTCGTCGGCCAGGGATTCGTCCTGCATCAGCTTCAGGCGGAACAGCTCGACCGTGGTCAGGAACGGTCGGTTGCGAGCGGGATCCTTCATGCCCATGACGGGCAGCATGGCCTCGATGTTCTCGCGACCCAGGTTGCGGATCAGGAGGTCCGTGGCGGTGTTGTCGCTCTGCGCGATCATCAGGTTGGCCGCCGTGGAGAGCGTCACCGGCGCGTTCGCCGGCCACTCCTGCATCTGCCCCGAGGGCAGGGAGCGACAGGCGTCGGTCAGCGGCACCGTGTGGGCGGGGGAGCGGCCCGCCTTCAGCTGTTCCATGAGCGTGCCCAGCACGTACAGCTTGAACGCGCTGCCGATGGCGAGCGGCGTGTCCGGGTCGAGCGTGGCCAGCGGCTGCGGCTCACCATCGCCGAGCTTCCACACCCCGAAGGAGATCCGCCCGCCCAGCTTGCGAAGGGCCTTGGCCACCGCGGGCATGTCCTTCATGAGCGGCACGGGCTTGCCGAAGAACAGGCCCACCACCTGGTGCGGTGGCTTGTCGGAGATGGTGAGCTGCATCGGCACCACCACGCCCTTCTCCATGACCAGGTCGAAGGAGCCGCTGTGGGCGTTGGTGCGGGAGGTGCCCAGCACCGTCTTGACCGCTCCCGCCTTGGCGAAGAAGTCCTTTCCGATGCCGCGAAGCTGGTCGTCGCTCACCTGACGACTGAACGCGGGATCGAACATGCCCTCCGGCCAGCTCGGCTGGGCGGAGAGGATCCCCGAGGCTTCATGGGCGCGCCGGTCGAGGACGTCCTGGGCATGGGCCGCAAGGCAGGCGAGCAGCAGGGCGAGAAGGGAGGCAGGTCCGTGGCGCATGCCCGTCAGGCTACGAGCGGGCTCAGGGCCCGTGCGCGACCAGCATGGTGTACGGGGGCAGCGTGACCTGGCCGGACGCGGTGCCCAGCGTTCGGGTGCCCGCACGGGAGGCATCCGCCACCACGCTCCATTCCCCGGGAGGAAGCTTCAGCGTGCAGGGCGTCGGCTCGCCGTTGTAGGCCACCAGGATGCTTCGCCACGCGTCACCGGTCACCGTGCCGTCGATCGTGAACGCCACGGGGCGATCGCCGTCCAGCATGCGGACGGCCTGGCGCACCTGGGCGTCGTCGTCCATGCGGAAGGCGGGGTGGGCTCGCCGCATGGCCACCAGCCCTCGCACGAAGTCGTGCACGTCCCGGTACTCCGCCTTGCGTCGCCAGTCGAGGCGGTTCACCGCGTCGCCGGCGTCGTAGCTGTTGTGGTTGCCGCCCTTGGTGCGGGCGAAGTCGCAGCCGGCGTGCAGGAACGCGATGCCCTGGCTGGTGAGCACCATGCCCATGGCCAGGCGGGCCATGGCACGGCGCGTGGCGTCGTCGGCGGAGGGCTGGGCCTTCACCAGCTTGTCCCACAGCGTCAGGTTGTCGTGCGCACTGCAGTAGTTCACCGTCTCGGTGGGTTCGAGCGTGAAGTCGTCGATGGCACCCATGACGCCGCGCTTCACCGCGTTCGAATCGCCACCCGGGCCGGTGGCGAAGCCGGTGGCCGTGCCGTCCAGGTCGCCGCGGATGGCGTTGCGCAGGTGGTCGTTGAACACGGCCATGCGCAGGCCCTTCTGCGCACCCTTGCCGAACCGGATCGGACCCCCCCCGGTCCACGGCTCGCCATAGAGCGTGATGTCCTTCTTCAGTCCGGTCATGCGGGCGCACACGGCCTGCACCGTCTCGGGGGTGTGCGTGCCGACCAGGTCGAAGCGGAACCCGTCCACCCGGTAGTCGCGAGCCCAGTGCTCCAGGCTGTCCAGGATGTACTTGCGGACAATGGGGCGCTCGTCGGCCACCGCGTTGCCGCAGCCCGAATCGTTCAGCAGCGTGCCGTCGATGGCGGTCCGGTGGAAGTAGAAGGGCACCGTCTGGTCGAAGGGCGACCACTTTCCGGTGCTGTTGGTGTGGTTGTAGACCACGTCCAGCACCACGCGGATGCCTTCCTGGTGAAGTCTCTGGACGGCCGCCCGCAGGTCGCGGATCGGCTGCAGCGGATCGCCCTGGCGCGTGGCGTAGTCGCTCTCGGGCACGTTGAAGAGCGCGGTCCAGTAGCCCCAGTTGTACTCCCGAGGCTTGTTGGTGGTGAAGTCGTGCACGGGAAGCAGGTGCACCGCGGTCACGCCCAGGTCCTTCAGGTGAGCCAGGCCCGTGGTGGCCGGCTCCGCGCCACCGGGCTGCACCAGCCCCAGGTAGGTGCCGCGCAGTTCCTGCGGGCACGCGGGATCGTCCACCGAGAAGTCGCGCACGTGCACTTCGTAGATCACTTCGTCGGTGGGCTGGGCGAGCGGCGGTGCGGCCGTCGTGCGCCAGCCCTGGGGCTCCAGCCGCTCAAGGTCGGCGAACACGGAGAAGGCGCTGTCGGCGGTGGCGGACACACAGTGGATGTCCGGCACCTCACGGTCCTCGCCGTAGCTGTGGAAGCGCATGCGGTAGCGGGTGCCGTGCAGGTCCCCGGGCACGGTGGCGCTCCACAGGCCGCGCTCGCCACGCTGCAAGGGCACGGTCCGCGTGGGCTTGCCGGCTGGGCCTTCGTAGAGCAGGAGATCCACGCGCTCGCTCACCGGGCTCCAGGTGGCCAATTCGGTGGCATCCGGCCGGCAGCGGGGCCCCAGCCGGGCGTCGAGCGGCGTGAAGCGGGTGTCGTCGAGCACGCCCCGCGCGAACACGGGCATGTCGGTCATGCCTGGCAGCCGGAGCGTGAGCGAAGCGATGTCCTCCGCCTCCACAGGCGGAGCCAGCTTCAGTTCGTACACGCTGCCGGACTTCCCCACGCGGCTCGAGCCGGTGACACGAGGGACGCCCTTGGCCTCGCCGCGCTTCAGGAGCGTGGCCTTGCGAAGCTGCTCCGCCGCGAGCGGCTGGCTGGTGGCCAGCGTGACGCGGTTGGCCGTGTCCAGGAACACGCCGCGCACCTTGGGGGCCAGGTCGATCTCGCCCGGGTCGGTGTAGACCTTGGGATCCCCGCTCAGCAGCCAAACTTCCTGCAGCGGCGATTCCTGGAACGACACGCCACGATCGCCGTCGACGTCCTTCGCCTGCCAGTCGCCCTGGCGCACGATGAAGCCCGCCCCGGCAGGAGCCTTGTCGAAGGTGATCACCGTGAAACGGCCGAAGTCGTCACGGCGGTCGAACTTGAACGCCTTGCCTTCGCCACCGGAAGGCCAGCACCACAGGTTCCACCCTTCGTAATCGCCTTCCGCCCGGCGGTAGTGGACCACCAGCACGGCGGTGTCCTTGGCCACCTTCAGCGTGGGCAGCACCCGGGGGAAGTCGGCGGCGGATGCTGGGGCGACGAAGAGCAGCGGTGCGGCGAGGGCGCACGCGAGCAGAAGGGCGCGAAGCATGAGGGGAGGCTATCCCCGTGCGCGAAGGTGGTCGCCGCTAGGCTCTCCCGCATGTCGGTCCAGCCCACCTCTCCAGACCCCGAAGTCCGTGATCGACTCGATCTGCTGCTGCGTGTGGCGGAGCAGGCCGCCGAGCTCACGCGGGGCTACTTCCAGAGCGACCGCGTGCGGGTGGAGAGCAAGGCCGACGAGAGCCCGGTCACGCAGGCCGACCGCGAGGCCGAGCAGTGCATCCGTGCCGCCGTGACCGCGGCCTTCCCGGATGACGGCTTCATCGGCGAGGAGTTCGGCACACAGCCCGGGGCGACCGGCTTCCACTGGGTCATCGATCCCATCGACGGCACGGTCAGCTTCGCCGCGGGGGTGCCGCTGTACGGTTCGCTCATCGGCGTGGAGCGCACGCTGCCCGACGGCTCGCGCACGGTGGTGGCGGGCGTGGCCAGCATGCCGGCCCTGCACGAGCGCGTCTGGGCGGTGCAGGGGGGCGGCGCGTGGTGGGAGCGGCAGGGCAAGCCGCGGGTGCCGGCCCGCGTGGGACCGCCGCGACCGCTGAAGGACAGCATCGTGTGCACCACCGGCGTGGAGTACTACCGCCGCACCGACCGCATGACTGCGCTTCGAAGGCTCGAGGAGGCCTGCGGCCGCATGCGCGGCTGGAGCGACTGCTACGCGCTGGTGCTGCTGGCCACCGGTCGTTGCCAGGTGGCGATCGATCCGCTCATGAATCCTTGGGACTGCGGTCCCTTTCCCGTGATCATCCAGGAAGCGGGCGGCGTTTTCACCAGCTGGAAGGGCGAGCCCGGCATCCACGGCGGCGATTCGATGGCCTGTCATCCGGCCATGCACGCCGAACTGCTCCGGCTCGTGAACGGCTGAGCGCCCGCCTCAGGTCACCAGCACGGATTCGCCCGCCAGCCCTGGACCGAACGCCATCCCCATCCAGGGCCGCGGTACGCCCGCGCGCTGCAGCCGCTCCAGGATGAAGAGCAGCGTGGCACTGGACATGTTGCCGAAGTCGCGGAGCACCTCGCGGCTTGCGGCGCCGCAGCTCTCGGGCAGCTCGAGCGACGCGAGAACCGCCTCGATCACGCGCGGGCCGCCCGGGTGGATGGCCCATCCGCCGGTGCCTGCGACCGACAGGCCGTGACGATCCAGCACGCCGCGGATCCAGGGGCCGACGCGGGCCTGCAGGATCTCGGGCACGCGCGCCCCCAGGGTCATCTCGAAGCCGTGATCTCCCACCGTCCAGGCCATCTGGTCAGGGGAGTCCGGCAGCAGCACGCTGTCGAAGGCTTGCAGGCAGGGGCCGTGGCCCTGCGAGCCCACCACGGCGGCGGCCGCGCCGTCCGCAAAGAGCGTGTTGGCGATCAGCCGGTCCAGTCGCTCTCCGTAATGCAGATGCACCGAACAGATCTCCACGCAGCACACCAGCACGCGGGCGTCGGGATCGGACAGCACCAGCGACGCCGCCACCGCCAACGCGTTCACCGCCGCATGGCAGCCCATGAAGCCGACGTGCGTGCGACGCACGGTGGGGGGAAGGGCCAGATCTCCCACCAGCCACTGGTCAGGACCCGGGGCCTCGAAGCCCGTGCAACTGGCCGTGACCACGTGCGTGATGCGACCGGGCGCGATTCCGGCGGCCGCCAGCGCCTTGCCGGCCGCTTTCGCCGCCAAGGGGCGGGCGGCCCCCGAGAAACGGGCCATGCGCGCCGTGGTGCTCGGTCCGTGCCCCTGGGGATCCGGCGGATAGAAGGTGGGCTCGCCCGGTCGGTCCGCCGTGTCGCAGTGTCGCCGTTCGATGCCGCTTCTTCGGGCGAGCCGCTCGGTCACCGCACGGTCCACGGAGGCGGGGGCGATGCGGTCCGCGATCGGCACCCAATCCGCCTGGCGCATGACACGGTCAGGAACCGCGGTGCCCAGTCCGAGCAGCAGGGGTCCGCTCATGCCCGGGCCGCCTCCGTGCGTGGCGCGCCCAGCGATTCCGCCGCGCGTGCCGCCATGGAGGGCCACCATCCGGCCGCCTCCACGCCTGCCGACACCAGCCATGGATGTCGAAGCAGCCACGACACCATGCCGCAGCGGACGCGGGCCGAGCGGGTGAGTGCGTGCACCACTGCATCCCACGCTTGCATGGTGCCACGCCCCTTCAGGACCGCCGCTGCATGTTCGCCGGCGGCCGCGCCCGTGGCGAGCGCCCAGCCCATGCCTTCGCCGGTGAAGGGTTCCACGTATCCCGCCGCGTCGCCGGTCACGATCGTCTGCTGGTCATGCAGGTGCCGACGTCGGCGCCACAGATGAGGCGTGCCGTGCCACCGTGCCTGCGTCAGGGCTTCGGCGTCGCGCACGGCATCTCCAAGCAGGCGACCCACGAACGCCGCCGGCCCGCCGCGCCCGCGCAGGTCCTCCGACCGCACCGCGGCCGCCACATCGAGCCGGCCATCCGGAAGTCGCACGGCACCGGCGTAGCCCGAACGAGCCACGCACATCAGGATCTCGTCGTCCTGCACCTGCAAGGCTTCCGCCGGCAGGGTGGTGCCGATACCCATCCGGCTGCCCGCCCGTACCGACCACACGAATCGCGGATGGTCCCGAAGCGAGGCTCCGGCAAGCCCGTCCGCCGCCACACGAAGCCGGGCCCGCAGCGGTCGCTCCCCGTCCGGGCCTCTCAACCACGTGCTCCCGTCCGCATTCAGGGTCGCCACGAAGGGCCAGGCAAGCGTCACTCCCGCCTCGGCCGCTGCCGCCAGCAATCCGGCGTCGAGATCGCCTCGTGAGATCACCGCGGTGCCTTCGCGTCGCACGCGCACGCCACGACGCCCGCACCGCAGGTGCACGCTTCGCACGCTGGACGCACCGTGAAGCACGTGCCGCAGACCGGCACGTTCCAACGTCTGTTGTCCCCGCGGAGCCAGGCAGCATCCGCACACCTTGTCCCTCGGGTGAGCCACCCGGTCCACCAGCAGCACGCGAAGGCCCGCTCGGGCGGCGGTGATGGCGGCCATCGCGCCCGCGGGTCCGCCACCCACCACCAGCGCATCCACGGCGGCCGGAAGGTCGCTCACGCGTGACATGGCGGCCGGCGGCTTCATGTCGCCATGTTCCCCTCCGGCGTCCACCACAGCCGCCATCGCACGGGGTCCGCCACCTCGATCGAGGCGCCGTGCATACCTGCACGCTCGGCCATGTCCCGGATGTCCGCGGGTGCGTGTGCCGCTCGGACGCTCGCGGTGGCATCGTGATGCACCACCGGGCTCCGCGTGACCAGACGGGACCCCAGCCACACCAGACCCAGGGCCAGCCGTGTGCGGCGGAGATCGGTCACGCCCACCGCCAGCCGGGCGGCCTGGCGCATGCCGCGAAGGATGCGTGTGGCGTCTTCGTGATCGAAGTGGTGCAGGAACAGGCTGTTCATCACCACGTCGGCCGGGGGCAGGGGATCCTGCACGGCGTCCACCCGCACCGCCTGGCAGTCCAGTCCGGCCGATCGCGCTCGCGCCAGGGCGTGGTCCAACGCGTGAGGACTCCGGTCGCTGAGGATCCACTGCAGGGAAACGCCAACGCTCCGAGCGACGCGGTCCAGTCGCACGGGCAGGTCGGCGGCACCGCTGGCCACGTCGAGCACGTGCAGCGGCCTGCTCGACCGCCTGGCCAGCGTTCGCAGCCGGGGCCAGAGCAGGCGGTGCGAGCGGGAGATCGCGTTGAGCCGGGCCAGTCCTCGAAGGGCGTGGTCATGCTCCGCCGCCGGCAAGGCGGGGTCGTCCATCCTCTCCGGGACCCTGTTTCGGGCCAGCATCAGACGGCGTTTCGGGCGGTGGGCACCACGATCACGCGCCCCGGTCGCGGTAGTTGGGCGGAGCGGCCCAGCGCATCTTCTCCACCAGCGTGTCCCAGTAGCTGCGATCCGGATTGCCGATGAAGCGTGCGGAGGTGTGGTGCCGGCCGACCAGCAGGCGATCGCCCCTGGAGAGCGGCACCAGCGCCTGGCCGTCGAGCACCAGCGAAGTGCCTTCGTTCACGCGCACCGCCTCGATCAGGATCTCCTGATGGCTCGGGGCCACGATGGGCCGGAAAGCCAGGCTGTGCGCGCAGTTGGGGGTGACGATGATCGCCTCCACATCCGCCTGCACGATCGGCCCGCCCGCGCTCACGTTGTAGGCCGTGCTGCCCACCGGCGTGGCCACGATCACGCCGTCGCCCACCAGGTCAGGACCCGGGCGGTCACCGAGCGTGAGCTTGAGCTCGATCATGCGGAAGGGACTGCCCGCGGTCACGGCGGCCTCGTTGATGGCCAGTCCCTCGTGCACCAGGTCGCCGCGAGCGTTGCGCACGATGGCCTCGAGCACCATGCGGCTCCGCACCACCGGATCCTCGCCGAAGATCATCTCGGCATGCTTGTGCAGACCGGGCAGGTCGAACTCCGCCAGGAAGCCCAGCCGGCCGAAGTTCACGCCCACCATGGGCACCGCTCGGTCCAGCAGCCGGCGGCACTGCGAGATGAGCGTCCCGTCGCCGCCAAGCACCACCACCCGGTCGAAGGTGGTCCGCATGGGCACGGGACGCTGATCCGCGTCCAGCTCCTCCACCACGCGGGCGTGCTGTCCGACGATGCGGCGCACCTCCTCCATGGCTTCGGGCACACCCTGCCGGGATCGGTCGGCCACCAGGAGGACGTCGGTCATGCCACCAGGCCCTTCGTCAGCTTCAGGAAGGCCGTTTCAAGATCCGCAGCGGCCTGCTGCATGCCCGTGATCCGGAAGCCCGCCGAGACCAGCCGTGCGGGCAGGTCGCTCAGGGGCACGCCGGCGGCCGGATCCAGCGTCACCTCCAGACGCGCCTGCCCCTCGAAGGGCACCACATCCACCTTGGCCACGCCCGACACCTTGCGCAGCAGGTCCGCCGCCTGCTCGTGCCGGTCCTCGAGCGTGATCCGCACCAGCGTGCCGCGATGGGCCCGTGCCATGGCGTCCTTCATGCGGCCGGCGTACACGAGCTTGCCCTGCTCGATGATGCCCACGCTGGTGCAGAGCTCGGCGAGCTCGGGAAGGATGTGGCTGCTGATCAGGATGGTCTTCCCCATGCGGCGAAGCTCCTTGAGCAGCTCGCGCATCTCGATCCGGGCGCGGGGGTCGAGACCGCTGTTCGGCTCGTCCATCAGCAGCACCTTCGGGTCGTGCAGCAGCACGCGCGCCACGCTCAGCCGCTGCTGCATGCCGCGGCTCAGGCCGTTCACCTCGCTGAAGCGCTTGTGCTTCAGGTCGGTCAGCTCGAGCACGTCGCCCACCACCTTGTCACGCGCCTTGCCGTGGGTGCCGTAGCAGGCGGCGAAGAACTCCAGGTACTCCTGCACCACCATGTCCTCGTAGGCGCCCATGAAGTCGGGCACATAGCCGATCACCGGTCGGATGAGGTGGTTCTGGAAGCCGACGGTCTTGCCGTCCACGCGAGCCTCGCCCCAGGTGGGCTTGAGCAGGGTCGCCAGGATCTTGATGGTGGTGGTCTTGCCGGCGCCGTTGGGG
>CAIOTP010000077.1 GCA_903861235.1 uncultured bacterium
ACTCAGCAAAGCACTTGCGCTTTCACTCGCACCAAACGATGACGCCCAGGCCTTGCGGCCACGGGCGTCCTCTCTGAACCGGGCGGCCATACGCGTTCGCGTTGGCCTTCTTGAAGTAGAGGGAACGGCACACGAACCACTTTCCGGGCGGTGATGCGGCCTTCACGCCGCGCCGTCACCCACCCATCATTCGCTTCCGTCGCGCCGTGAACTTCCACCACGGCGTCGGCTTGCCGCCGCGGGCCTGATGCACCACCGCCATGAACACGTCGATCACGCACGGGTCGTGTCGCACCCCTGTGCGAAGGCAGAGCGATCGGTACATGGCCACGGGATCGCGCCGGGCCAGTTGCGGCACCGTGCGGATGCCCAGCAGGTTCAGGTCGGCCAGCGTGGCCGGGCCCACGTTGGCCAGATCCTGCAGCCGCGTGACAGCCTCAGGCATACAGGCGCCGCGTGGCTTCGAGCTCCTTCGCCACCAGCGTGCGCAGCTCCGCCGGCTCGATCACCCGGGCGTGCGAGCCCATCTGCAGCACCCACCACAGGATCTCGTCGAAGCCGTTCACGGTGGCCGTGAACCGCAGGCCGCCGCCGGGCAGGGGCTCCGTCTGCTGGGTGGAATGCCACAGCGTCTCGGAGATGGTGCGGGCGAAGAGCGGATCGAACTCCACCACCACCCGGATGCTTTCGTTGCTGCCGGGACCGCGGTGGAACATCTCCCAGGCACCCTCCAGATGGGCGTCCAGATCGAAGTCCGCGGGGGCGTGGAACGGATGCGTGGCCAGATCGATGCGCTCGATGCGGTCCAGCTTGAACTGCCGCAGTTCTCCGCTGCTCTTGCCTTCCAGCACCCGTGCCAGCAGGTACCACGAACGCTTCGCGTGGAACAGGCACACGGGCCCCACGCGGCGGCGGGGCATGGCCTTGCGGGCCTTGCCGGCGGATTCCAGCGGAGCTGCGGCGGGCTCGTCGTGCCTTGCATAGGCGATGTCCACCGCCAGGCCCTTCAGATGGGCCTCCACGATGCGGCCGAAGGCGATCGTCTGTCGTTCCGTGATGCGCGAGGGCTGGTGACGGAGCTGGATGAACCGGCGAAGCACCTTCACCCGGTCCTCGTCGGCTCGGCTGAGCAGCCGCTCGGTCTGCTTGACCACGCGGGTGGTCTGCCGCCGCGCGATGCTGAGCAGGCCGCCGGTGAGCTTCTCCAGCACCACCACGCCGGCGATGGCCTCCTCCAGTTCGGGGCGGGCGGGCATGTGACCGTCGGAGGCGGAGACGCCGTTCACGATGCCGCGCTGCTCGGAGACATGCTTCTTCCACCAGGCGGGATCGGCCCGCTTGATGGCGGCCAGGTCGCGCCGGGCCGTGCGGGGGCCGAAGCCGAACTTCTCCTGGATCCAGGTGGCCACATCCCCCTGGCCCATTTCCACGGCCAGGCGGATCTCCTTGTGGCGGTCCATCATGTCCTTCTGGGTGGACCGGGCTCCGGGCTTGCGCTTGGGGGCGGGCATGGGACAAATCTTAAGTCCGGTCCGTGGCAAGTCCGTGCCGCGTTTTTGGGCTGATTTCGGGCTCGGGTGAAAGAAACTTGTCCTATGTCCGGTGATGCATGAGGGATGCATGCATCCGATCGCGTTTTGGTTAGGGGAGGGCGTGCCCGATTCAGGGACATGCCGACCGTCCGCGTGGGACGGAAGTGAGCAGGGGCGTTCCACCGCGCCGTTGGTGGGTTCATGCGATCCGGCCTGGGAGGCCGGACAGAGGAGTTTTCAGATGCGAAACAGCGTTCTCTTGGCGACGGTGGCGGTCGTGGCGTGCTCGGGTTCCGCGGTTGCCGCGACGCAGCAGGTGAACCAGC
>CAIOTP010000078.1 GCA_903861235.1 uncultured bacterium
GCCCTGCTGCACGAGCGGATGCAGGCGTGCGTCCAGGAGAACGCGCGGGAGTTGGGCACGGAGGCCTCGCTGCGGTTCCTGTCGGCCACGCCGGTGACCAGCAACGCCGAGGCCGCGGTGGCACGCTTCGAACGCGTGGCACGCGCCGCCCTGGGTCAGGACCGGGTCCGCGACTTTGGCGATCCCGTGATGGGCGCCGAGGATTTCGCCTTTTACGGCCGAGAGGTGCCGGCGTGCTTCTTTGCCCTGGGTCTCGATCGGCCGGAAGCGCCCTGCCCACCTCTGCATCACCCGACCTTCGATTTCCGAGACGAGGCTCTGGCCACGGGCATCGAGACCATGGTCCACCTGGCCGTGTCGGACCGGAAACTCCACGCGAAGATCTGATTCCCGGGTCTTTGGGGTGGATTCAGGGCCGGATCGGGCTACTTTTGTCCCATGCCCAAGGCCCCCACCCTGGCCCTCTGTCTCCTCGCGCTCGCCTCCGCCGCTCTTCTGGCGGCGGGACCGGATCGCGCGGCGGGTCGAAGGCAGGCCGCCCCCGAGCTCGGTGGCGAACCCGAAGCGGACATGCCCACCGCCATCCGGGCCATCCTGCCCAGCGGCGAGGCGGCGCCGGCGGGCAGCCTGGCGATCGAGGTGGACGACGCCGCGTGGATGGTCATGGATCTTCGTGACGCGGCGTGGCTGGACGAAGTTCCGCTCTCCGACGGCTCCACGGTGGACCTGCGGCTCTCCCGCGTGCTGCCTTACGCGCCCGGCGCCAGGATCGTGGAGATGGTGGCCGGACCCAACGGCGCCCCGCTGGAGCGTGAGCTCGAGTTGCCCGAGATCTCCGCATGGTCCGGTGAGGTGGCTGGCGCACCAGGTTCACGAGCCTTCGTGGCCCGCAGCGCGGCGGGCCTGCATGGCTTCATCCAGATCGAGGGCCGGACCGAATTCATCTCCTCGGGTGATCCTGCAGGCGACCAGCCCACGCTGGTGACGTCCACCTCGGCCCTGCAGCCACCGGATTTCACCTGCGGCGGCGCGCTCCAGCCGCCCGAGGAACTGGTGGACGCGCTGGTTCCGGAGACGCCGCCCGAGGTGGCCCCCATGCTCGCGGCCGCCTGCCGGCAGCTCAACATCGCCTGGGAGACCGACCAGGAGATGCTCGCCAAGTTCGCCAACAACACCACCACCGCCTCGGCCTACGTGGCCACCATGACGGCGGCGCTGGTCGACATCTACAGCCGGGACTTCAATCTTCGTCCGGCGTTGTCGTTCCTGCGTTGGTGGAGCACCACGGATCCGTGGACCCAGACGGGGACCTGCGGCGGAACAGGCACGGACCAGCTGGGTGAACTCCGCTCCTGGTGGAACACGAACATGCAATCCACGTCGCGGCACGTGACCGCCATGCTCTCGGGCCGCGGGCTCGGCGGCGGCTGCGCGTGGCTGAACTCCGTCTGCGCCTCGAACTCCAGCGGCACGCACTATTCGGTGTCGGCCAACCTGTCGGGCTCCTTCCCCTACCCCGTGGTCTCGCGGAACGGCTCCAACTGGGACCTGATCGTGGTGTCCCACGAGCTCGGACACAACCTCGGTGCCCAGCACACCCATGACCTGGGCGTGGACGACTGCTACACCGGCTCCGGCCTCGGCGCCTGCACGCAGCGGACCAGTGGAACCATCATGAGCTAC
>CAIOTP010000079.1 GCA_903861235.1 uncultured bacterium
GAACTCGCTGGTCGGGAGCTCCGACGGGCCGTCCAGCTCGCGCGAGCGCAACGCCTTGAGGAAGGCCTCCTTGAAGCTGCGCCCGATGGCCATGGCCTCCCCCACGCTCTTCATGTGCGTGGTGAGCTCCTTGTCGGCGAGCGGGAACTTCTCGAAGGCCCAGCGCGGCATCTTCACGACCACGTAGTCGATGCTCGGCTCGAAGCAGGCGCTGGTGGTGCCGACCACGTCGTTGCGCAGCTCGTCCAGCGTGTAGCCCACGGCGAGCTTGGCCGCGATGCGGGCGATCGGGAATCCGGTCGCCTTGCTCGCGAGCGCGCTCGAGCGGCTCACGCGCGGGTTCATCTCCACCACCACCATCTCGCCGCTGCGGGGATCGATGGCGAACTGCACGTTGCTGCCGCCGGTCTCCACACCCACCGCGCGGATGATGGCGAAGGCCGCGTCGCGCATCCGCTGATATTCCTTGTCGGAGAGCGTCTGGATGGGCGCCACCGTGATGCTGTCGCCGGTGTGCACGCCCATGGCGTCGATGTTCTCGATGCCGCACACCACGATGCAGTTGTCGCGGCGGTCGCGGATGACCTCGAGCTCGTACTCCTTCCAGCCCAGCACGCTCTGGTCGATGAGCACCTGACCGATCATGCTCGCGGCGATGCCGCGGCGCACGATCTCCTCGAGCTCCTCCAGGTTGTAGGCGATGCCGCCGCCGGTGCCGCCCAGCGTGAAGGCCGGGCGGATGATGGCGGGCAGGCCGATCTCGGCCACGAAGGCTCGGGCCTCCTCCACCGTGGTCACCGTGCGCGACTTCGGCTGCCGCAGGCCCAGACCTTCCACGATGGTGCGGAACGCCTCGCGGTCCTCGCCGCGGCGGATGGCCTCGCGGTTGGCGCCGATCATCTTCACGCCCAGTTCCTTCAGGGCGCCGCTGTCGTGCAGCACGCAGGCGCAGTTGAGCGCCGTCTGTCCGCCCAGCGTCGGGAGCAGCGAATCCACCGGCGTGCCCAGGTCGCGCTCCTTCTCGATGATCTTCCGGACCGCCTCGGGGGTGATCGGTTCCACGTAGGTCCGGTCGCTCATGCCCGGGTCGGTCATGATCGTGGCGGGGTTGCTGTTGACCAGCACCACGCGGTAGCCCTCCTCGCGCAGGGCCTTGCAGGCCTGCACGCCGGAGTAGTCGAACTCGCAGCCCTGGCCGATGACGATGGGGCCGCTGCCGATGATCAGGATGGTGTGGATGTCGTCGCGTCGGGGCATGGTGGACGGCGTCGGCGCGGGGCCCGGCGCGGGCTCGGCGCAAACGGTCGGAGTGTAGCGACCGACCGGGTAGATTCCGTGGCGTGATCGCCTCGATCGAAGGTGAATTGGTCTCCGCCGAGGACGGCGTGGCCTGCGTGCGCGTGGGCGCCCTCACCTACGAGGTGCTGGTGCCGGCGGCGGACGTGCCGGCGTTGGCCGGCCAGCGAGGGTCCACGGTCCGGTTCGTGACCCTCCACTATCTGGAAGGCCAGGGCCAGGGCAGCAGCTTCTGGCCGCGGCTGATCGGTTTCCGCACGGCCGAGGACCGGGATTTCTTCGACCTCTTCACCACCGTCAAGGGCATCGGCGTCCGCAAGGCTCTTCGGGCGCTGCAGCGGCCGTTCGCCGAGGTGGCCGCCGCCATCGCCCGACGCGACGAGAAGACCCTGACCGGCCTTCCCGAGATCGGGAAGAAGATGGCCGAGAGCATCGTGGTGGAACTGAAGGACAAGGTCGCCCGGTACGCGGCGACCGCCTCGGGGGGCATGTCGTCCACCGTCGGCGGCGTCACCCCCGCCGCCTCGCTGGCTGGCGCCGCGGGCGACGCGGTGATCGTGCTCGTGCAGCTGGGCGAGGCCCGCCCACAGGCCGAGCGGCTGGTGGAGCGAGCCTTGCAGGTGGAAGGCGCGAAGGCCGCGGCCGAGGTGCTGGTGGCGGCGGCCCTGCGCATGCGCGGCTCGGTCTGACTGCGGCCGTTCCCCTACATTCCACGCATGCGCTACGCCATGATCATGGCCGGCGGCAGCGGGACGCGCCTCTGGCCCATGAGCCGGAAGGCCATGCCCAAGCAGCTGCTCCCCTTCATCGATGGGCGAAGTCTCCTACAGATCGCCGGCGAACGGCTGGAGGGCGTCGTGCCGCCGGAACGAAGATTGGTCTGCGCCGCTGAGAACTACCGTGAGCGGGTGATGCAGGCGGTGCCCGCGTTGCAGCCCGAGAACTGGCTCGGCGAACCGACGGGTCGTGACACGCTCAACGCCGTCGGATTTGCCGCCGCGGTGCTGGCGAAGCGCGATCCTGAAGCGGTGTTCGCCGTGCTCACGAGCGACCACATCATCACGCCGCAGCAGGAGTTCGCGAAGCGGCTCTCCGAGGGCTTCCGCCTGGTCGAGTCCGATCCGACGCGATTCGTCACCTTCGGCATCACACCCACGTTCCCCGCCACCGGCTACGGCTATGTGGAGCGTGGCGAGGCGATCGCCGGCTTCGACCACTGCTTCCGCTCGAAGCGATTCGTCGAGAAGCCGGACCGCGCCCGCGCGGAGCAGTACCTCGCCGCCGGCACCTTCAGCTGGAACAGCGGCATGTTCGTCTTCCATGCCGCGAAGTGCCTCGAGGCGATCGGCTGGTACAAGCCGGAGAGCGCCGCAGGGCTCGGACGCATCGCGGACGCCTGGCACACGCCCGCCCGCGGCGCCACGGTCGCCGAGGTCTATCCCACGCTGCCGAGGATCAGCGTGGACTACGCGCTCATGGAGCCGGCCAGCCAGGACGCGCGCCGCAGCATCGCGGTGGTGCCCATGCAGGTGCAGTGGAAGGATGTCGGCAGCTGGCCGTCCTGGGGCGAGACGCTGCAGGCGGACGCCGACGGCAATCGCGGCAACACGCGCATCCAGCACCTGCAGTCGAGGGGCGTGGTCGTGGCGAGCGACGATCCCTCGCACACGGTCAGCGTGATCGGGCTCGAGAACGTGATCGTGGTGCACACCAAGGACGCCACGCTGGTCTGCCGCGCCGACATGGCGGAGAATGTCAAGGAGATCGCGGGGGCGGTGCCCCCCGAGCTGCAGTGACGGCGCCGGTGCAGCGATTCTTGGGCGTTGATGTGGGCGGCAGACGCACGGGACTGGCTGCCGGAGACACGCTGATGCGCATGGCCATGCCTGTAGGCGTGCTGCATGTGCCCAAGGGACCGGCCCTCATGGACGCGTTGGTGCGGGCCGTGCACGAGCACGCCCCCGATGCGATCGTGGTCGGACTTCCTCTGAACATGGACGGCACGGAGGGCGGATCGGCGAAGGAGGCCCGCGCGTTCGCGGGCGAACTGCAGACGCGCACCGGACTGACGGTGCACCTTCAGGACGAACGCCTGACCACCTTCGACGCGGATCAACGCATGGCCCGCAGCGGACTCACGCACGGTCAGAAGAAGGAACTGCGCGACGCGCTCGCCGCGGCGGCACTGCTGCAGGACTTCCTGAACAGGGACGGGCCTACATATCGGACTCAATGAGTCCGATATGTAGGCCCGTCCCTCTCACTTCGCCGCTTCGCAGGCCGCCCGGTCCAGGTACCACCGCAGCTCGCCGCCGATCGGCTCGATGCCCAGGATCGGCAGTTCCAGGTAGTCGTCCTTCCCGGCGGCGACGCGCTTCAGCATGGGTCCCTTGCCCGCGCCCATGACCAGCACCGCCACCATGCGGGCGGCGTTGAGGGCGGGATAGGTCAGGGTGATCCGGGGCGGCGGCGTCACCGTGGGCCCTTCACACAGGCCCACCAGCCGGTCACGCACCTTCAGCACATCCGTGTGCGGGAACAGGCTGGCGGTGTGGCCGTTGTCGCCCATGCCCAGCAGCACGAAGTCGAGACGCTGCTGGCCCACGGGCCGGCGACTGAGCGCCTCGCGCAGCGTCCGCTCGTAGGTGACGTCGGGCGTGGCGTCCTCCACCGGCATGGGGTGCACGTTCTCCGCGGGAATGCCCGAGTGGTCCACCAGGATCTCGTGGATGTGCCGGTAGTTGTTCAGATCGTCGTCGAAGCCGATGCGCCTCTCGTCCACCATCCACAGGTGCGTGTTCTGCCAAGGAAGACCACGGAACCGCGGATCCACCATGAGCTTCTCGTAGAAGGGAAACGGTGTCTTGCCTCCCGAGAGGGCAAGGTGGAACTCGCCATGTCGATTCACGCACGCCACGGCCTGCGCAAACATGTCGGCGCCCAAGGCATCGAAGACCTCCTCGGCGTCATGGTGTGCCTGCACACGGCCCCGCAGCTTCGGGGGCTCGATCGGTGCGGTGGCCGGATCCGGAGGCAGCAGATCGCTCATGCCGGCGAAGGTAGCAGCCCAACCCGCCGGTTCACGAAGGGTTGAACCAGGCGCGGCCGTCCCGTGCGAGCAGCTGGTCCGCCGACTCCGGGCCCCACGAGCCCTGGGCATAGTTCGCATGGATCGAGGACCGAAGCGCGGCGCTCCGGCCGTCCAGGAACGGCATGATCGCGTGCCAGGCGCTCTCCACCTCCTGTCGGTGCTTGAACAGGCTCTGGTCGCCCCGCATGGCGTCCACCATGAGCGGACCATACGCCTCCACCGGCTCCACACCGAAGGCCTTCGCGTAGTCCATGGTCATCTCCACGTCCTGCAGCGCCATGGGGCCGGGCTTCTTCGCGGCGAACCGCATGCGGAAGCTCTCCCCCGGCGCCACTTCGATCACCATGCGGTTGCCCGAGAGCGGTCCGCTGGTCACGCGCCGGAACAGGTTGACGGCCGGAGGCTTGAACTGCACCACGATCTGCGTGCACTTGCGCGACATGCGCTTGCCGGTTCGCACGTAGAACGGCACTCGTGCCCAACGCCAGTTCTCGAACTCCAGGCGGAGTGCGGCGAAGGTCTCGGTGGTCGTCCCGGCCTGCACCCCCTTGAGCTCGTGGTAGGCACCCTCGTCCGGTCCCCGCGCGTACTGACCCAGCGAGGCGAAGCGATCCAGACGGCCCGGGTCCGGAAGCTGGAGCGCGTCGATCACCTTGATCTTCTCCGCACGGATGTGGTCGGCACTGAAGTCGGTGGGCGGCTCCATGGCCACGAAGGCCAGGATCTGCATCAGATGGCTCTGGATCATGTCGCGAATGGCGCCCGTCTGGTCGTAGAACGCGGTGCGCTGCCCCACGCCCACGGTCTCCGCGGCGGTGATCTGCACATGGTCGATGTAGCGGTGGTTCCACACCGGCTCGAAGATGGCGTTGGCGAAGCGGAAGGCGAGCAGGCTCTGCACCACCTCCTTGCCCAGGTAGTGGTCGATGCGGTAGATCGCCTCCTCGTCGAACACGCGGCCCAGGGCGCGGTTCAGGCTTGCGGCGCTCGCGTCGTCGTTGCCGAAGGGCTTCTCCACGATGATGCGCTGCCAGTTCTTCGAGCTCTGGTCGATGCTGCACCAGCGTCGACCCTCGGTGACCAGGCCCGCGGCGCCGATCTGGTCCACGATGGGCTCGTAGAGTTCCGGCGCCACGCTCATGAAGAACAGCACGTTGCCCCGGCACTTCAGGCGCTCGTCCAGCGCCGCCATGCGGCTCGCGATCCTTGGATACGGCTCGGCCGTGGCGGCGTCCCCCGCCTCGTAGAAGATCCGCTCGCTGAACTTCCTCCAGGCCTCGGCTTCGAATCCCTTCACCTGCTTCGCCACCCAGGGCTCCAGCTCGGTTCGCCACTGCTCGTCGGTCTTCTTCGTGCGGCTCACCCCCAGGATGCATGTGGACGGGTGCAGCGTGCCGGCACGGGCCATCTCGAACATGGCGGGCACCAGCTTGCGGTGCGTCAGGTCGCCACTGGCGCCCAGGATCACCAGCACGCACGGATCGACGGTCTTCAGGGGCATGGCCTCAGGCTAGCGGGCCGAGGTCCGCCTCACGCCGCCCGGGACTTTCTCCGGGGTGCGCCACGGCCTGTGACGGCCACGGACATGCCCTCACGCGGGTGATGTCGACGCACCACGTCGTGCAGACGGGAGCGGTCCACATGGGTGTAGATCTGCGTGGTGTTGATGTCGCTGTGCCCCAGCAGTTCCTGAACCACGCGAAGATCCGCCCCACCGCCGAGCAGGTGCGTGGCGAAGCTGTGCCGCAGCGTGTGCGGATGCACGTCATGCAGTCCCGCCACGGCAGCCCACTTCTTGATGATCTGCCACACCGCCACCCGCTCGATGGGCCTGCCGCTGAAGGAGAGGAACAGACGGAACTTGTCGCGGCCGTCACGGAACCGGGCCAGGCCGGGGCGGCAGGTCTTCAGGTAGTTCGTGATCGCCTGCACCGCCGGCTCGCCCAGGGGGACGAGCCGCTGCTTGTTGCCCTTGCCGATCACCATCACGCTGGCGAGCGTCTCGTTGAAGTCGTTCACCTTGAGCGTTCCCACCTCGCTGGCCCGAAGACCCGCGGCGTACATCGTCTCCAGCATGGCGCGATCACGAGCCCACAGGTCACCCCGCTCGGCGGTGGGCGCCTCGACCAGCGCCCGCATCTGGCGGGGCGTGAGCGTGCCGGGCAGCTTCTTCCAGCGATGCGGCCGTTCAAGGAGCCTGGCGGGGTCACGGTCGATGCGCCGCTCCGCGTGCAGCCATCGGAAGAAGACACGGATGGTGGCCAGGTGCCTGGTGACCGTGCTTGCCTCCATGCCACGGTCCTTGCGAAGGCGCTGCAGGTGGTCGGCCAGATCCTGCATCACCACCTTGGCCGGATGCTTCACGCCTCGCTTCTGCAGGTCCTCCGCCATCTGGCGCAGGTCGCGGCCATACACCTCGAGCGTGGCGGGACTCAGTCCCGTCTCGACCCGGGCCCATGCCAGGAAGTCACGCGCCCAGGTTTCGAACGGACTGGCTTCGGGCATGGGCGGTCACCGAAAGGGTGGTCACGCCCTGGGCCGCCACGCGGCGCGTGGCCGGCATCGGCCTGTCGAGCGTTCCGTACTGCCGCTCCATGTTCAGTCTGTGGAAGGTGGGGCACCCGTGCTGGCCACCGCAGCACATCGAGAACGCCTCGCGGGCGTTCGCCAGAGTGAACCGCTGGTCGCAGCGGTGGTCACCGTGGTCGATGTAGGGGCAGAGGGCCTGGTCCTGCATGGGTTGGTACCTGTCCATGGGCGGCTCCTCTGCATCGGCAGGAACCGCCCCGGGGGGACAAAGATAGGAGGAAGCGGCACTTGAAGCCAGCGAAGGCCGCCCAGCTCGTCTTCCCCGGCCGTCCACCGGATCACCGGTAGACGATCGACCGGGGGAAGAACTGCAGGTTGCACGCCTTGCGGGCGGCCTCCAGGGTGGCCTCGGCGGTCAAGTTCGCCTTGGCGCACCCCTTCTTCAGGATGTCCAGGATCAGGTCGTCGCGACCCTCGAACTTCGCCCGACGCTGTCGCATGGGCTCGAGCAGGTCGTTGATGGCCGCGGCCACTTCCTTCTTCACATGGCCGTCGCCCAGATTGTCGCCGCGTGCGTAGCGGTCCTTCAGTTCGGCCACGCGTGCCGCGTCGGGAATGAACGCCTCCACATACTGGAAGAGGGCGTTGTTCACGTCACCCGGCTCCGTGGGGCTCTGGCGCCCCGTGAAGATCTTCATCACCTTCTTCTCCACCTCCTTCGGTGGATCGCTGATGAAGATGGCGTTGCCCAGGCTCTTGCTCATCTTGTTCCTGCCGTCGATGCCCACCAGGCGGCCCACCTTGCCCACCTCGGCGCGAGGCACCGGGAACACGCCGCCCAGCTTCACGTGGTCGTGGTCCTCGGCGTGCTCGTCCACGCCGCAGTAGATCTGGTTGAAGCGGCGGGCCACCTCGCGCGTCATCTCCAGGTGCGGGACCTGGTCCTCACCCACCGGCACGCCGACCGGGCGGAACGAGAGGATGTCGCTGCACTGCCCCACCGCGTAGAGCGGGAAGCCGAAGCTGTAGGTCTCGCCCAGGTCCTTCACCTTGATCTCGTCCTTCAGCGTGGGGTTGCGCATCACGCGGTTGAAGGGCAGCAGCATGGCGAAGAGGAAGCAGAGCTCGTGGATCGCGGGGATCTCGCTCTGCAGGAACACCGTGGCCGCGTCGGGGTCGATGCCCATGGCAAGAGAGTCGCGCACGATCTCCAGGCAGTCGGATCGGATCTCCGCGCTCCTCTCCGCGCGAGTGGTGAACGCGTGGTAGTTGGCCACGATGAAATAGCAGTCGTGCGTGTGCTGCAGTTCCACGCGTCGCTTCACGCTTCCCACCCAGTGGCCCAGGTGCAGTCGTCCGGTGGGCGTGTCGCCGGTCAGGATGCGTGGCTTGCCGCTCATTCCGGAAGCATAGAGAAGAGGAGCAGGTTGGCCAGGTTGAACGCGGCGTGGGCCACCATGGCGGATTCGATGCGTCCAGTGCGTTCCGTGAGCCAACCGAGCGTGGTGCCCAGCAGCGTCAGGGCCACCAGGCCACCCGGACGGGCCGCGGCCGGAAGCGCCGACCAGTGGATCAGCGCGAACAGGGCTGCCGTGACGGCGATGGCCGCCGGAACGGGCAGGCGCATGCGCTTCATCGCCTGCTGCACCAGACCGCGCCAGGTGATCTCCTCCGCCACTGGAGCGATCACCACCGCCGAGAGGGCCAGGCCCCAGGCCGCCGGCTCCCCCGACCGCTTGCGGAGCATCTCCAGCGTGGTGTGACCCAGTGCCGGCGCTACTTCGCCACCCATCGCCTGCTGCAGTCGGCTCACGCCGTCGATCGCCAGCTGCAGGAACGGCCAGCAGGCCAGCGACGCCACCACGCCGGCGAAGAGGGCCGGACCCCAAGGCCGCGAACGGTCGGCTGTCCACGACCCGAATCCAATCCACACCAGGATCGGCGGTGCGCCGGCGGCCACGGTCATGGCCAGCATCTGCATGAGCGAAGGCTCGGTGCCAGTCCGCGCACCCATGGACACACCCACGATGGCCGCGAATGGACTGGCCACGATGGCGGCGATCGCCAGTCGCACCAGGTCGCGTGGATCCGTCCCGGGCCAGACCACGCTGCGTGAACCCCGCAGCCATCCCAGCCTCCACGCCGTCACGCCGGCCACCGCGGCCCACGCCAGATGAACGCCGAGGGTCCAGGGGGCGCCGGTCGCCTGTCGTGGCCCGGCTATAACTGACTCCCCGGAACCCGCCATGGCCGCCGATGCGCTGAGCAAGATCGTGCAGAGAAAGAAGGCCGAGGTGGCCAAGCTGAAGGCCAGTGAACCGCTCGAGGCGCTGCAGGCGCGTTGCCGGCAGTTGCCGCGGCCGCGCAACTTCTTCCAGGCGCTCGTGCAGCCGTCGGCGCCGCAGGGCAGCCGCATCATCGCCGAGGTGAAGCGCAAGAGTCCGTCCGCGGGCGTGATCCGGCAGGACTTCGATCCCGTGGACATCGCCGCACGCTATCACGAGGCCGGCGCCTCGGCGATCAGCTGCCTGACCGACGAGGCCGACTTTGGCGGACGCCTGGAGTTCATCCAGATGATCCGCGAGCGTGTGCCGCTGCCGGTGCTGCGGAAGGACTTCATCGTGGACGCCTGGCAGATCTGGGAGAGCCGCGCCGCCGGCGCGGACGCCATCCTGCTGATCGCCGAGTGCCTGACCGAAGGGCAGATCGTGGACTTCCAGATCCAGGCGGTCGAGCTGGGGCTGACCACGCTGCTGGAGGTGCATGACGTGGAGAGCCTCTATCGCGTGCAGCACCATGTGGGCTTCCCGCACCGCGGCTACGCGCTGCTGGGCATCAACAATCGCGACCTTCGCACCATGACCACCGACCTCTCGCACACGCTGCGGCTGGCCGAACTGGTGGAGGACCGATCGATCCTGGTCAGTGAGAGCGGCATCCGCACGGCGGAAGACCTTCGAAGGCTGCGCTCGCACGGCGTACACATCGCCCTGGTGGGTGAGCACCTGATGAAGCAGCCGGATCCGGGCGTGGCTCTGCGGGAGCTCCTGCGTCCGATATGAGGGACGGGCCTATATATCGGACCCATATAGTCCGATATATAGACCCGTCCCTCAACCCGCCGTGATCAGCCGCTCCGCGATCTGGATCGCGTTCAACGCCGCACCCTTCAGCAGCTGATCCCCCACCGTCCACAGCGCCAGACCGTGGCCTTCCGTCGCGCCATGATCGCGCCGCACGCGTGACACCAGCACCGCGTCTCCCTCGGCCGCCATCAACGGGTCCGCGGGTGCACCCGCGCGTTCATCCACCAGCCGCACGCCATCCGCCTTCGCCAGCACCTGTCGTGCGGCGTCCGGCTCCACGGGCCTCTCGAACTCCAGATGCAGGGCCACCGCATGCGCTCGGCGCACCGGCACGCGCACACAGGTCACGCTCACACGAAGTTCGTTCAGGCCCAGGATGCGCCGGCTTTCGTTGACCAGCTTGGTCTCCTCCTCGTTGCTGCCGTCGGGCAGCAGCGGGCTGTCGTGCGGGAAAACGTTGAACAGCGTGGGGCGTCGGAACACCTTCGCCTCCACCGGCTGGCCCGTGGCCCACTGCTTCGCCTGACCCTCCAGCTCCTGCATGGCGGGAAGACCCGCTCCGCTCACGGCCTGGTAGCTGCACGCGGTGATGCGCCGCAGTCCGAACGCTCGGTGCAGTGGAGCCGCGGCCATGAGCGAGATGATCGTGGTGCAGTTGGGGTTGGCCACCAGCGAAGGTCTGCACACCAGCTCGTCGCCGTTGATCTCCGGCACCACCAGCGGAACCTTCGGGTCCATGCGGAAGGCGCTGCTGTTGTCCACCACCACGGCCCCGGCGGCCACCAGCCTGGGTGCCCACTCGCGACTGGTGGCGGCGTCGGCGGCCAGGATGGCCACGTCCACGCCCTGGATCGTCCGGTCATCGAGCGCCTGCACGGTCACCTGTCCACCGGCGAACCGGAGCGTGCCGCCGGCGCTTCGCTGGCTGGCGATCGCCCGCAACTCGCCCACGGGAAAGGCTCGGCTGTGCAGTCGGTCGAGCGCCTCGCGTCCCACCGCGCCGGTGGCGCCGATCACGGCCACGGTGCGCGGCCGCTTCGCCGTCGCGCCGGTCACTGGTGAGGTCCGACCAGGTAGAAGCGGCTGATCACCACTTCGAAGGAGCTGCCGTCGTCACGCTGCATCACGTAGGCACCCTCCATGGTGCCCCACTGCGTCTGCAAGGGTGCGAAGCTGCTGTACTCGAACTTCTCGCCGGGTCCGATGACCGGGTTGTGGCCCACCACGCCCATGCCCTGCACCTCGTGACGCTCGCCGTCGGCGTCCACGATCACCCAGCGACGGCTCCGCAGCCGGACGCGATCGGTGCCGTTGTTCACGATCTCGATCCGGTAGTTGAACAGGTAGCGACCGGTCGCCGGGTCGCTGTGCGAAGGCAGGTAGCGGGGCTCCACCATCACGCGGATGCCGTGAGTCTCGCACTCGCTGCCCTTGCAGGCATGGGCCGTCTGGGACATGGACGCCAACATACTCCCGGGGCCGCCGGGTGCCAACGGAATCCGAACCACGGGCGAATTCCCGCACCGGCCCGGGGTGCTACTCGAACCACCCCTTCTTCCGGATCCAGACGGTCCGGATATCTCCTTCACCCAGGGCGGACCAATCCAGGGCCTCCCGACGGTCTCGATGCCCCGGGGCGGAGATGTGCACGACCAGTGGAACCCGGTCCGGCAGCGAGAGCATGGGGGTCAGGCCAGTCTCGTCCGTGACACCGGCGAAGGCGTTGGGATCCGGAGGCAGGCCACGCCTGGGCTCCTCCAGCGTGACCCACGCACCCGTCACGGGCGTCCCCCGCTTCTCTTCGAGCACCTCGAACTGCACGGGCTTCCAACGGAGCGGGCGCATCCTCAGGGCCACCTCGCTGCCGGGCGCCTCACGGAGGTCAGCCTGGGCCTCGGACCATCCCGCGGCGCGGGCCGTGATGCGGTTGCGGAAACCCGAGATCAGATCCAACGTGGCCGAGCCGTCCTCGCCAGGCCTCGCTTGCTGAAGGTCAGGAAAGCCCCAGCCCTCCTCCAGTCCCGGCGCAGGCAGGAACAGGAAGGTGCCGGCCAGCACTTCGGCTTCAGGCACGGCATCACCGGATCGCTGATCGACCACACGCACCATGAAGGGCGTGCGCTTCACGGGCTTCATGGGCATGGGCACCACCCGTCCGTCATCCAGTTCGTCGAAGGTCAGTCGAATGCGCTCGTCGTCCGAGCGCATGGATTCGGGAGGGCTCTTGCGATACACCGCCAGACTCGCCGGTTCGTAGCCCGGTCGCAGGAGCGTCACATTCGTGTTCAGGGGCGGAACCCAGACGCGTGCCGAGCCGTCCGCGGCGGTCCGCACCGGTTCCTGGCGTGAGGGCAGCAACGACAACAGCGAGATGGCGTGCTTGTGCATGGCCACGCCCTCCACCGGCTGCCCGGTGTTCGCGTCGCTCACACGCAAGTCGAGGGGACGCGGGAAGCAGGCGCCAAGAGTCAGCACCACGAGAGACAGCAGCCGACGTGTGACGTCAGTGGACCAGTGGAGGCGCCAGATGATCGGGGGCGTCGACACCGCGGACAGCGTACGCGTCGGAATCTCCATTCGAGGCCAGTCTTGGAGCCACGGCCCAGATCGCAAGACCCGCGATCGCCGCCACACCCACCACTCGTGCAAGAGCCGACACCAGGGAACGCCCGCGGAACGGCGGCGCTTCACCCAGCCAGGCGCCGAGCGGCGCCGCACCTGCCACCACGAACACCCAGGCCGGCGTGTTCAGGGAGTCGAAGGCTTGCGCGGTGGCGGACCCCGACACGCAGGCCAGCGCGATCACCAAGGTCCCTGAAAGCTTCGGAGGCATGGGACGGCGAGAGAACACCGTGACCACGCCCATCAGGCCGCATGTGGCGGACAGGGCGGCCATGGTCACGGCGAGCTTGGCGAAACCACAGCCGAGAGCCACCACGCTCGGGGCCGCGAGCGCCAGGCTGCAACTCAGCCAGCTTGAAAAGCCGCCGCGATGCATGCCCAAGGGCAACAGCAGCGCGGCACCCAGAGCAGAGGCTGCCGCCAGCGTGATTCGAGCCGTCGCATCCTGCCAACCAGGCAGCGGAAGCAGAAGAGAGACCAGGCAGGCGGCGACGGCGCAGACCACGCCTCGACCGGTGCGCGAGCCCGCGTCGTTTCCGGCTGCCGCCCCACAGAGCGCGACCGTGGCGAGCGCGACGGCGATCCAGGTCCACTCGCCCGCGCGCGGCCAGGCCCACGATCCCTGCTGGTTCGCGCAGCTCACCAGAAGAGCCGTCGCCATCGCGGCGCCCGACCATCGCGAGAGATTGCCCTGAAGCAGCGACGCAGCCACTGCCGCGCACAGCGCGGGAATGAGCACGCCACTCAGGAACAGTCGCTCCTCCATCGAGGCGGATGTGGCGTCACTTGGACGCTGCGTTCACCTCGAGGCCCACGATCACGCGCACATCCTTGCCGATGCCCCCCTGCTCCACCCCGTAGTTCATGCCGAAGGTGGCGCGATCCACGGTGAAGGTCGCCTCGAAGCCGGCCGCCTTGCCACGGCGACCCTCGGACATGCCGACCATCTCCACCTTGGCGGTCATGGGCTTGGTCACTCCGTGCATGGTGAGATCGCCGGAGACGTCCCACATGCCATCCGCACCACGCACGGCCTTGGAACTCTTGAAGGTCATCGTCGGGAAGGTCTTCGAGTCGAAGAAGTCGGGGCTCTTCAGGTGCGCGTTGAGCTTGTCGTTGCCGCTCGAGACGCTCTCGATGTCGATGGTGATGTCGAACGCCAGCGAATCGGGTCCGGCTCCGGAGGTGGTCACCGAGCCGCTCACATCATCGAAGCGGCCCCAGAACATGCCCGCGCCATTGTGCTGCACACGGAAGAGCGCCATGGAGTGGACGTCGTCCACCTTCCAGGTGGTCGAGGCTGCGGCGGGCGCCGACGCGGCTGGAGCAGCCTGAGGTTCGGGGGCCATGGCGGCGAAGAGCGAGATGGAACCAAGGGCGGTGAGGGCGATGAGGCAGGGCTTGCAGATCACTGGGGTCTCCTTGTTGAGGCGAGGGATTTAGGTCAGAACACGGAATGGGATTCAAAGTCCGGGAACTAAACTAACAAACACATGTTCCCCGTGGAACAATTTCCCAATCGAAGTTGGGGCGTGTTACGATGGCGGCCTTCCACAAGGAGTTGGATCATCATGCAAGAAGCAAAGAACGACCCGATGGGTCAGAAGCCGCAGCAAAAGCTGGGTCGCGGACTTGGCCGATTGATTCCGGTGAAGGCGCCTGTGGCGGTCACTGCGGTGATCGAGCCGGTTCGTCCCGCCGTGGCGATCATCGAGTCGGCTCAAGCAAATGCCCAGGAAGCTGGATCGCGTCGAGTTCTCGATATCGCGATTGGATCGATTTCACCGAACGCTCGGCAGCCACGAAGGGACTTTGAACCAAAGGCCATCCGCGAGCTTGCGGATTCCATCCGCCATTCGGGTCTTCTGCAGCCAGTCATCGTCCGACCCATTGTTGGATCGCCGGGGCAATTCGAACTGATCGCCGGCGAGCGTCGATGGCGAGCTTGTAAGGAGCTGGGTTGGACCGCCATCCCTGCCATGGTGATGCAAGCCACGGATCAGGATTCGGGTGTTTGGGCTCTCATCGAGAACGTTCATCGGGCGGATCTGAACCCCATGGATCGATCGGCTGCCATCCAGCGTCTGGCTTCGGAGTTCCAACTCACCCATGAAGCCCTCGCAGAGCGGATTGGCCTGGATCGGACCACGGTCACCAACCTGCTTCGATTGGCAGAGCTTGATCCTGTTTCCTCCCAACTGGTTCGAAAGGGTGTGTTGACCCAGGGGCATGCAAAGGCCCTGATGGGTGTTTCGAATCCGAAGACCCGCGGCACTCTGGCGGAGTCGGCGGCACGGGGCGATTGGTCGGTTCGTGCCCTAGAGCAGGAGGTGCAACGTTTGAACCGTGCATCTGCTGATGTTCCACGTGGAACACCAGCCAGTCGTCGCAAGTCCAACATTGACGGTCTCGAGAAGAAGATCAGCCAGGCGTTGGGTACCGAGGTCCGGATCATCACGGGTCGAAAGCCAAACACGGGCAAGTTGAGCATTGCCTTCTACTCGATTGAGCAATTCGAGGGAATCTTGTCCTCCTTGGGCTTGAAGCAGAATCAAATCAAGATTGACGAGTAGTTATAGGCCGCTTCAAGATGACACCATTCGACAAGCCCCCTGGCTGGGCTGCGGACGCGATCTGGTACCAGATCTTTCCGGAGCGATTTCGAAACGGTGATCCGTCCAACGACCCCGGCCCCGGAGATCTGAGGGGTGCCTATCCGGACGACGCTGGCGATTGGCAGATCCACCCGTGGCAGAGTGACTGGTACGAGCGACAACCCTGGGAGCGGGGGGGCGATGCGGACGCGTTCTGGCGTCGCTTGCAGAGACGCCGTTATGGCGGCGATCTGCAAGGTGTGTGGGAAGGCCTGGATCACCTGCAGCGGCTCGGCATCAACGCCGTCTATCTGAACCCGATCTTCGACGCACCATCGTCGCACAAGTACGACGCCGCATCGCACATCCACGTCGATCCCACGCTCGGTCCAGATCCTGCCGGTGACCGCGCCACGATCGCCACGGAGGATCCCGGTGATCCTTCCACATGGAAGTGGACCTCCGCGGACATGCTGTTCCGATCACTCGTCCGCGAGATGCATCGCCGAGGCATGCGAGTGATCCTGGACGGGGTCTTCAATCATGTCGGAGTGCGACACTGGGCGTTCCGGGATGTCCTGTCTCGGCAACGTCGATCGCGCTACGCCGGCTGGTTCAAGGTGAAGGCATGGGACGACCGCGCCGCAGGAACGAGCTTCGACTACGAGGGCTGGTTCGGTCACAAGTCCCTCCCCGAATTCCTTCAGGACGAACACGGGCTTGTGTCCGGTCCGCGAGATCACATCTTCGCGGTGACCCGGCGGTGGATGGATCCGGACGGTGACGGCGATCCTTCCGATGGCGTCGATGGTTGGCGGCTCGACGTGGCGTTCTGCATCAGGCACCCGTTCTGGAAGTCATGGCGAAGCCTGGTTCGATCCTTGAATTCCGAGGCCTACGTGGTGGCGGAGGTGATCGATGACGTCGACGCGCTGCGTCCGTACCTGCAGGGGGACGAGTTCGACGCGGTCATGAACTATCCCTTCGCGGGTGCCTGCGCAGACTGGGCCATCGATGCCTCGATCGGCTCGGCTGCGCTCCACCAGAGGATCCAGGGAATGCATCAGGCCTTCGGCTGGGATGTGGCGCTGGCTCAGCAGAATCTCTTCGGGAGCCACGACACCGCACGGCTCGCTTCGCATGTGGTGAACCGCGGTGGTGCGCCGTATTCGGACTGGCAGCGATATTTCGACTTTTCCAAGGCCTCCCGCGGCTCGTACCAGACTCGTGCACCCGACCCGGACGAGCGCGCCATGCAGCGTGTGGTGGCGGCCCTGCAGCTGACCTGTGTGGGCGCCCCCATGATCTACTACGGAGACGAGGCCGGCATGTGGGGCGCGAACGACCCGTGTTGCCGCAAGCCCATGGTGTGGCCCGGTTCCGCCCACGCCGACGAGGCGACCCACCCGGATGGATCGGCGCGGTCGAAGGTGGACCCGGTCCGTTTCGATCACGATCTCTTCGACTGGTACCGGAGTCTTGCAGCGCTCCGCACGGCGCATCCGTGCCTTCGGCGCGGCACCATGCGACCCCTGGTGTCGCCATCGGGTGTGCTCGCCTTTGAACGATCTTTCGAAGGCAGGACGATCCTCGTGGTGGTGCATCGTGACCAGGGTGGCAGTCTGCTCACCTTGCCTCCCATGACCGGCTCACGGGTGTTGCTTGGACCGCCGTCGTGTCTGCGGCACGGAGGACATGGATCGACCGTGGAGCTGTCCGGCCCCGGTGCCGTGGTCATCGATCGCACGCCCGGCCGCCTGGATTGATCAGAGCGCGATCGTGGCGGCGGCCTTCGGCAGGTCGACCTCAAGGCCGAGCTGCTCGGTGATCGTGCGACCCAGCGCCTCGCGCGTGGCCTGCTCACCATGGTTGAGCACCACTCGGGGCTTCCCGCCGGCGCGTCCACGAAGCCACGCGAGCAGATCGCCGCGGTCGGCGTGGCCGCTGTAGCCCTCCAGGTGCACGCGTTCCGCCTTCACCTCGAAGATGCCTTCCTTCAGTTCGATCGCCCGGGCGCCGTGCAACATGCCGTGACCGAGCGAGCCGGGCAGCTGGTGGCCCGCGAAGAGGACGGCGTTGCGATCCTCGGACACGAGCGAAGCCAGATGGTGGAGCACCGGACCTGCGTCCAGGAATCCGCTTCCTGCCAGGATCACCGCCGGAGAGGTTCCTGCCGCCACCTTCAGGCTGTGCCTGCGGTTGAAGACCTTGTGCAGGCCGTCGAACTCCATGGGGTCGTTCCCTGCCTCGGCCATGCGCCGGGGGATCTCGGCCAGAAGTTCAGGGTGCCGGCCGACCAGTTCGGCGGCCCGGACAGCCATGGGGGTGTCCACATAGACGGTCATGCCGTGCAGTCGTCCCGCCCGGGCCAGTTCAGCGAGCCGGTAGTGGACCAGTTGGGCTCGTCCCAGGGAGAAGGTGGGCACCAGCAGGCGGCCGCCGCGAGCGGACACCCGGGCGAGCACTTCACCCAGAGCCTGGGGCCCGGCGGTGGTCCGTGGGATGTCCCGGGCGCCGTTGGTGCTTTCCATGATCACCAGTTCCACATCGGGCATGGGGGCGCGGGCGCGCAGCAGCGGACTTGCGTCGGGGCCCAGGTCGCCCGAGAACAGCACGCGCCGCTGCCGGCCGCCGTCCTCCCACTCCACTTCCACGCTGGCCGAGCCCAGGATGTGCGAGGCGTCGTGCAGACGGACACGCAGCCCCGGAGCCACGGTCCGCCAGGTGGCGTAGGGCATGCCGCGGATCTGGTGCAGGACATGCTCCACATCCCGCATGCCGTACAGCACGGGCGGTTCGATCTCACCTCGCTGTGGCGTGGTCGCCGGAGGAGGTGGCGGATCCACCACCCGAGCCACCGGCGCGGTGCCGGTCTTCCATTCGTCCAGACGCATGCCCTGCAGGTTGGCGCTGCTCTTGAGCACGCGCGGCAGCAGATCGGCGGTGACGTTGGTGCACAGGATGTCCGCGTCGCAGCCGAGGGCCGGAAGCATGCCCAGGCGTCCACAGTGATCCACATGCGCGTGGGTGACCACCACGGCGTCCACGCCGGGCCAGTCGATCTCGGGGGTCTGCAGATTGCGGCGCTCGTCAACAGGGGTGCCCTGGAAGAGGCCGAAGTCGATCACCACGGAGCCTCGGGGCGTCCGCAGCAGGGTGCAGGAGCCGGTCACCTCTCCGGCGGCACCATGCAGCGTGATGGAGGCGTGCTCGGCCAAGAGCGACGAGCATACGAGGCCGCGCGAGTTCGCGGTGCCGCGCTTTCCGGGATCGATCCTTCGCTCAGCGGTACGCGCTCAGCGGCTCGCAGCTGCAGACCAGGTTGCGGTCGCCGTAGGGATTGTCCACACGACCCACGGCAGGCCAGAACTTCCGGTTCCGCACCCACGGGAGCGGATAGGCGGCCTGCGATCGCGGGTACGGATGCCTCCACTCGTCGGCGCCGACCGCTTCCGCCGTGTGTGGCGCGTTCTTGAGTGGGTTGTCCTTGCGGTCCATGCGGCCGGCTGCGATCTCGTCGATCTCGCGGCGAATCTGGATCATGGCCTCGCAGAAGCGATCGAGCTCCTCCTTCGACTCGCTCTCGGTGGGCTCGATCATGAGCGTGCCCGGGACCGGCCAGCTCATGGTGGGGGCGTGGAAGCCGAAGTCCATGAGACGCTTGGCGATGTCGTCGATCTTGACCTCGGCCGACTTGTCGAAGGGCCGACAGTCCACGATGAACTCGTGGGCGCAGCGACCGTTGGCGTTGGTGTAGAGCACGTCGTAATGCTCCTCGAGCCGCTTCGCCATGTAGTTGGCGCTCAGGATGGCCACCTGGGTGGCCTTGCGAAGTCCCTCGGCACCCATGAGCGAGATGTAGCCCCAGCTGATCGGCAGGATGCTCGCGCTGCCGTACGGTGCGGCGCTGATCGGTCCGATCGACTGCTTGCCGGCGCCCGCCGGCGCGATCACCGGGTGGCCCGGCAGGAAGGCAGCCAAGTGCTTGGCCACGCCGATGGGGCCCACACCCGGACCGCCACCACCATGGGGACTGCAGAAGGTCTTGTGAGA
>CAIOTP010000080.1 GCA_903861235.1 uncultured bacterium
ACGTTTTCAACCGCGGTCCGCGTGCCGGCGAGGCCGCACCGGCCGCCGAGGCCCCGGCGCCCACGCTGCCGGTGCCCGAGGAGAGGCCGGTGGTGCCGGCGAGCGAGCCTGCGCCCTCGGCGGCTCCCGCGGCCGCGCCGGCTCCGGCTCCCTCGGCTCCGGCGCCCGCCGCTCCCGCGGCGCCCGCGAATTCCGCTCCCGCCAATCCGCCCCCGGCGAACCCTGCTCCCGCGTCTCCGGGTCGCTGAGAGTCATCCATGATCCGCAGCATGACCGGACATGGCGCGGCCTCGTGCGAGCACGAGGGCATGCACATCTCGGTCGAGCTGCGGTCGGTCAACAACCGTTCGTTCAAGGCCACGGTGCGTCTGCCGGACTCCATGAGCGCCCTCGAGGGCGAGCTGGAGGCATGGCTGGCCCGGCGAGTGCAACGGGGCAGCGTCTCGCTGACCGTACGCCTGGGCGACGGCACCACCCGCAGCGCCGGGCGGATCAACGTGCAGGCGTTGCAGGGCTACCTGCAGCAGCTGCAGCAGGTGGCGGGCACCTCCGGAAGCCGCGTGGATCCCGGCATGCTGCTGGGCCTGCCGGGCGTGGTCGTGGACGACGGGGGCGCGGCCATCTCGGCGGCCGCCAAGCCGGTGATCGAGCGGCTGCTGGACGAGGCCTGTGGCTCGCTCTTCCGCATGCGCGAGCACGAGGGGCGATCGCTGGGCGAGCTGCTCCGCTCGCTGGGCGAGACGATCGAGAGCCGCCTGCAGGAGGTGCGTGCCCGCGCTCCGGAAGTCGGTCGCCTTTATGGCGAGAGGCTGAAGACCCGCATGAACGCCATGCTGGCCGAGAGCGGCATCTCCGCCCGCGAGGAGGACGTGCTGCGTGAGGTCGCCACCTTCGCCGAGCGAGCGGACATCGCCGAGGAGATCGAGCGGCTCGGTGGGCACCTGGCCCACCTTCGCAAGCTGCTCGATCCGGCGAGCCCCGAACCCATCGGTCGCACGCTCGACTTCCTGAGCCAGGAGATGCTGCGCGAGGCCAACACCATCGCGAGCAAGGCGAGCGACCTGGAGATCGCCCGGCGCGTGGTCGAGATGAAGACCGCGATCGACCGCATCAAGGAGCAGGCGGCGAATGCGGAGTGACGGGCAGGTCCGGGGGATCGACCCGGCCGAGGGCCTGGCGGCGCTGGAGCGATGGGACATCGGGGGCGTGGAGCGCACGGAGCCTCTGGCCGGAGGAAGCCGATCGAGTCCGAAGTGGGTGGTGACCACGCCGCGCGGGGCCTTCGTGCTCAAGCGAAGGGCGCCGGGCCGTTCCACCGAGGAACGACTGGCCTTCTCGCACGCCTTCGTGCAGGCCGCCGAGCGTGCGGGGGTTCCGGTGGCGGCGCCGATCGCCTCGCGCACGGGGCGGACGCACGAAGTGCTGGCTGGCGCGGTCTACGAGCTCTTTCCCAAGGTCGCCGGGCATCGCTGGACCCGCACCGCCGAGCAGGCCCTGGCGGCGGGCGAGGCGTTGGGACGGCTTCACGAGGTGGGCATGCGCATGGCGTGGCACGGTCCGGTTCGGTCGGGGAGCTTCCACGGCAGCATGACCGTGTTCGAGGCGCTGCGAAGGGCACCGGCCGCGATCCGCGCGGTGGACCCGGTGATCGACGAACGGAGCGCCGTGGGGCTGTGCGAGACGATCGGCACGCTCTACCGCGAGGCCAGCGCGCAAGTGGAGGATCTGGGTTTCGACGCGCTGGGTGCGCAGGTGGTGCACGGAGACCTGCATCCAGGCAACGTGCTCTTCGAAGGCGACGAAGTCCGTGCCGTGATCGACTTCGACGCGGCTCGCCTGGAGCCGGCGGTGATCGACTTCGCCAACAGTCTGCTTCAGTTCGCTTCGCGTGGCGGACACGGCACGGCGGTGGCGGCGTGGCCCGCCGAGCTCAACGAGAACCGCCTGAACGCCTTCACGCAGGGCTACCGTCTGCACGGCGACTCCGGTCTGGAGGCGATCGTGGAGATGGTGCCGCCGCTTATGATCGAGGCATGCATCGCCGAGGTGTCGATCCCGGTCGCCCAGCGGGGGCTCTTCGGCTCGCTTCCCGGGCTCGATGTGCTGGCCTTGGTGCGGCGCAAGGCGCAGTGGATCCATCAGCACGCCGGTGGCGTGGTACGGCGGCTGCGGGCCTCGCTGGCCTGATCACGCTGCTGGCGGCGGCCGTGCCACCCCCCACGGAGCCGCCGCAGAATCCTCCGCCACGGGCGCCAGGTGACCTGATGGAGGCGATGGTGCAGCCCCAGGGCGAGCCCATGCTGCCCGCCGAGGGTCAACGGCTCCGGCCCCGTGGCCCGCGGATGCGCGCCCTGGGTGAGCCCATGCTGCCGGACGACGGCGGCATGATGGAAGCCCTCGGTCGCGAGCGGCTGCAGATGGTCCAGGTGGGTCAGGCCGCCAGTCAGGCGGTGGCCGACCTGGATGCGCCCGCATTCGAGCGGCGCGAGGCGGCTTCGGCGGCGCTGCTGGATCCCGCCATCGGTGACGCGGAGCTCTGGGCGATCCTCGATCGTGGTCCGCTCTCTCGCGAGGCCCGCGAGCGGCTGCTCCACGCGGCCTGTCGAAGGATCCTGGAGCGACCGCGAGGCGCGCTGGGCATCCGCATGGGCAACACGGCGCCGCCGCGAGCGGGCGTGCTGGTGCAGGCGACCGTGCCGGGCCTGCCCGCCGACCGGGTGCTGCTCCCCGGTGACGTGGTGCAGCGCATCGACGGTGCGGATGTGAATTCGATCGAGGACGTGGCCAACGAGCTGCAGAGCCGTCCGCCGGGCCAGGAGGTGCGCCTGCAGCTGCTCCGCATGGAGCGCGACGCCGCGGGCAAGCCGCTCCAGGGGCCTGACGGCCGGCCGGTGGAGCGTCAGATCGAGCTTCGGGTGCCCCTGGGCAACGCGGTCGACCTGGATCGTGCCGACCGTGCCGGCATGCGGGCGGGAATCCAGCCCATGCCCAGCCTGGTGGTGCAGCGTCGCACCCTGCAGGTCACGATCCTGCGACGGCGCTTCGCCGGATCCGACATGCCCACGGTCACGCCGGAGCCGGAAGCGCCGGCGCCCGCCCCCGACTGAGGCTCAGGCGTTGAGCGGATTGCGGAAGTGGTGATCCTGCAGAGGGGCCACCATGTCGAGCACCTTCATCAGCACCATGGCCGGGCTGCCGGTGGCGGGCACCTCGTGCACGATCGACTTGGGGTAGAAGCCCAGCACCGGCGCGGTCTCGCGGTGATACACCTCGAAGCGGCGGCGGATCACCTTCTCGTCGGCGTCGTCGAGGCGGTTCTCCTTGAGCGCGCGCCGCCGCATGCGGTGCATCATCTCCTTCTCGTCCGGGCAGACCAGGTGCAGCACCATCAGCACCTCCAGGTGCTTCTCCAGCGCCTTCGCCTGCGTGGTGGTGCGGGGGATGCCGTCGAGGATCAGCAGATCCTGCGCCGGCTTGAACAGGCTCAGCACGGTCTGGGCGTGCATGTTCTGCTTCCACATCTCCACGGTGAGCTCGTCGGGGACGAGCTCGCCGCGGCTGCTGTACTCCATGAACTTCCTGCCCAACGGGCTGGTCAGGTCCAGCGACCGGAACACGTCGCCGCATGCCAGGTGGAAGAAGCCCGGAATGTGGCCCAGGATCTTGCCCTGCGTGCCCTTGCCCGCGCCGGGGGCTCCAAAGAGGAGGATGCAGCGATAGCGGTCGCTCATGGTGGATGGACTCCTTGGGGGCGAAGTATGCCACGGGCCCGCGGGCCACGCGAGGGTGGGTAGGCTCGCCTGCCCATGGAATCAGGCCGCCGATGGCAGTTGCCCGAGGGCCCGCAGGAGGGGTCGCTCCGCGAGAGGATCCTGCGGCGCCGGGGCATCCAGGGCGAGCGAGAGCGGCAGCTCTTCGCCGGACCGAGCCCGGCCCTGGGACTGCTGCACGACCCGGGCACGCTGCCCGGCGCGGACGCGGTGGCGTCGGTGCTGGCCCGCTGGATCGAGCAGGGGCGTCGCATCGCGGTGTACGGCGACTACGACGCGGACGGTCTCTGTGCCGCGGCCCTGCTGGCCCGTGCCATCCGGCTCTTCGGCGCGGAACCTCGGGTCTTCATTCCCCACCGGATCGACGACGGCTATGGACTGGGCACTGCCGCGCTCGAGGAGCTGCATCGAGACGGGGTGCAGGCCGTGGTCACGGTGGACTGCGGCATCCGGAGCTTCGAGGAGGCCGGGCGAGCGGCGGAACTGGGCCTGGAGCTGGCGATCACCGATCATCACGCGCCCAGGCGCGACGCGACGGGCCGCGTGGAACTGCCGCAGGCGGTGGCGGTGGCGCACCCCTCGCTCGGGGGGTGCCCCTTCGAGGCCATCTCCGGCAGCGTGGTCGCGTTGAAGGTGGCCAAGCGGCTCATCCGCATTCGCTCGGGGGACCGCCCGCCCGAGGGCCTGCGGCGATGGATGGTCGAGGTGGGCGTGCCGCTGGCCGCGCTGGGCCTGGTGCCCGACGTGATGCCGCTGGTCGACGAGAACCGCGTGCTGGTCGCTCAGGCGCTGCCGCGGCTGCGTGGGGGATCGCTTCCCGGCATCGTGGCCATGATGCGCGCCGCCGGCAAGGACATCCGAGACATCGACGCGGGCACGCTGGCGTTCCTGCTCGGCCCCATGCTCAATGCCGCCGGGCGGCTGGGCGACGCCTCGCTGGCGCTCCAGGTGCTGGAGGCGGGGGATGTCGCCCAGGGCTCCGGACCCGCGGCCCGCCTTCACCAGCTCAACCTGGAACGAAGGCAGCGCGCCGACGAACTGGCCGCCCAGGCGGAGGAACGGGTGCGTGCTCAGGGCCAGGACGCGCCTGAGCGACGCGCGATCGTGGTGGGCGATGCGGCATGGCACCCGGGTCTGATCGGTCTGGCTGCGGCGCGACTGGCGGAGCGATTCCACCGACCTGCCATGGTGTTCGGCGGCGACGCCGAGGCGTGGAAGGGTTCGGGTCGTTCGGTGCCGGGCGTGGACCTGGACGCCTGCCTGGGCGACTGTGCGGCCCTGCTGGAGCGCTTCGGAGGTCACGCCGCGGCCGCCGGCGCCACGCTTCGGCCCGAGCGCTTCGCGGCCTTCTCCGAAGCGTTCGAGGTGGCGGTGCGTTCGCGCATGCCTGGCGAACCTCGGCCCGAGGCTCTCCGGATCGACGCCTCGCTCGCGGTGGAGGAGGCGCTGGATTCCATCGATCAGCTCAGGTCGCTGGAGCCCTTCGGCAAGGGATTCCCGCCACCGCTGCTGCACTGTCCGGACCTGCGCGTGCGCAACGCCTCGGTCATGGGTCAGGGTGGCAAGCACCTGAAGGTGCAGGTGCAGACGGAGGGCTCCGGACGCGGCGGTTCGCTGCTGCTCTGGGGTCAGGGCCCCATGCTGGCGGAGTTCCGCACGGGCCGGCGACTGGAGGCGGTGGGCGCACCACGGCCATCCGGGAATCCGCGGTTCACGCCGGACTTCCAGGTCCGCGACCTTCGCTTCACCGACTGAATCAGATCACCAGTTCCTGGCCGCGCTGCACCTGCCGCGGGACCGGGCGACCCTGCAGGTCGGCGGCCTCCATGGCGGCCAACGGGCCGATCTCGATGCGTGCGTCCACGCTGCCGTCGCCTCGGCGGGGCACCTGGGCGCCGGCGCGCTCGAGCCAGCCGCCATGGCGGTCGCTCTGGATGCGGTGGCTGCTGGCGGGGCTGTCCTCGCCCTCGGCGTTCTTGATGGGGGCGAACTCCTCCACCCGCTGCACCTGCATGGTCAGGCTCCGCTCCGCCAGCGCGAGCGCGTCGAAGATGAAGCACTCGAACTTGAACGCGTTGGGCTTGTCGGGATCGACCGTGCGGCCGGTCGCCTGGTCCACGTGCGGCACCTTCTTGTGGGCCCGATGCCAGGGCAGACTCACGCCCTGGCCCAGGGCCAGCTGTCGCGCGAAGGCCACGGAGAGCACATGCACCGCGATGTTGGCGGCACCGAAGGCGAGTTCGCCGTCCGCACCTCGACGCTCCGCCATGGACTTGGGCAGGTCGCTGTACTCGATCACCGTGGTTCGAGGCCCGCCGGCCGCCCGCACCTGGCAGAGCACGCCCACCTTCTCGGCCGCGTTCCGCTTGCCCACGCACTTGCTGCTCATCTGGCCGCTCGAGTTCGGGCTCTTCAGATGAGCGCCCAGGAAGACGGGATCCACGCAGCGGACCAGCGGGTTGTCCACCTGGAAGTAGCTGATCTGCTCGATGCCACGGTTCGCCATGTCCTGCAGGGCGCCGCTCCGGTCGAGCGCGCGGATGGCCCCGCCGTGGCCGTCCGGGTTGGTGGCCACCTCCTGCGGCGAGGCCAGCATGGCACGGCCGTCGGCGTCCACGCAGGGCACCAGACCCTGCGGCAGGAAGAAGTGATCCTGGGCCTGCCGGCCGAACCAGTTGTTGTCCTTGAAGAAGGCCCGCGTGTCGGCGTCGTTGAGCGGGCTGGTCATGATGTACCAGGGCAGGCGGCAGCCGAACCGGCGTTCGGTCGCCAGCAGCTGCTCGGCGAACACCCGGAAGAGCGGCTTGCCCGTGACCACGGTGGCGGGGTAGGTGCCCTTGGGTCCGCGCCACCCCAGCCGCGTGCCCTGGCCGCCGGCCACGGTGAACGCGGCCACGCGGCCTTCACGGATCAGCCGTTCGCCCTCCGTCCGGAAGGCGGCGGCATCCGTGCCCTCACGGGGGACCATGGGCACCGGCTCCAGCGTGTCCGGATCCGGTGCGGACATGGACTGCGTCTGGGCCAGCATGCCCGGCATCTCCTCCAGGGGCAGCGCCTCGATCTGGTCCAGCAGCGTGCGAAGGGCGGCAGGTCCGATCTGGTCCGCGAAGTGCAGCAGATGCTGCTGACCCAGTCCGGTCAGTCGCTGACGCGCGCGTTCAAGGCGTGGATCGGCCATGGTCAGCGGATGGGAGCTTCGGGCTCGCTCCAGCCCTCGGGCCGGTGCCGCACGATCAGGCCTCGCTTGAGGTAGATGACCTGCTCGCAGATGTTGGTGGCGTGGTCGGCCACACGCTCCAGGGCCTTGGTGACCGCCAGCAGCCGGAACGCGAAGCCCACGCTGGCCTTGCTCCCGGCGACGGCGGCCTCGGTCTCGCGCAGGATCTGGGCCTTGAACTGGGCCACGGTGTCGTCGAAGAGCAGCACCTGACGGGCCAGCTCGGGATCCTCCCGTTCCAGGCTGCGGGTGGCGTCGCGCAGCATGCCCAGCACGCTGTTGGCCATGACCCGGAACACGTCGGGGAGGCGCTCGGTGAAGCGATGTGGCTCGAGCACCTTCTCGGCGATCGTCACGCCGTCGTCGGCGATGCGCTCGAGTTCGTTGTTCACCTTCACGATGGTGAGCACGCTGCGGATGGCGTGCTCGTCGGTCTGGCCCATGGCCAGCAGGGGAACGCTGGCCCGTTCGATGGCCACGTCGGCGGCGTCGATGGCCTCGTCACCCTTCACCACGCGGCGGGCCTTTTCCAGGTCGCCGTCGAAGCAGCACTCCACCGCCTGGGTGCACAGGTCGAGCACGCGACGGCCCTGGGCCACGATCTCCTGCTTCAGCAGCGACAGCCGCTCGTCGAAACCGGCCATGGAGGAGCATGCTAGCCGCTACGCTGTGGGCGTGCCCCTGCTGAGCGTGAACGTCGACCATGTGGCCACGGTGCGCCAGGCGCGTCGCGGCGTGCAACCGTGCGTGCTCGAGGCGGCGGCCCTTGCCGAGGCCGGCGGCGCCGACGGCATCACCGTGCACCTGCGCGAGGATCGCCGACACATCCAGGACGCCGATGTCCGGGCGCTGCGCCGGGCGGTCAGCACGCGCCTGAACTTCGAGATGGCCGCGACCGACGAGATGGTGGCCATGGCCATCGAGGTGAAGCCCCACAGCGCCATGCTGGTGCCGGAGCGTCGGCAGGAGCTCACCACGGAGGGGGGACTCGACGTGGCCGGCGGCATGGCCCGGGTGCGCGAGGTCATTCGCCGTCTGGCCGGGATGGGTATTCCCGTGAGCGTGTTCATCGACGCCGACCCGCGGCAGGTCGAGGCCGCCAAGGCCGCCGGCGCCGGCATCTGCGAACTGCACACGGGGCCGTGGGCGCATGTCTTCGGCGGCGCGGGGCAGGGGGCCGAGCTTGACCGGCTCCTGAGGGCCGCGGCGATGGTGAAGGCCGCCGGCATGCAGCTGAACGCGGGCCATGCGCTCGACTGCCGCAACGTGGGCTCCGTGGCGGCGTTGCCCGGGCTGCACGAACTGCACATCGGCCACAGCATCGTGGGCCGCTCGATCATGGTGGGCATGCGCGAAGCCGTGCGCGAGATGAAGGCGGCCATGGCCGCAGGAGTTTCCCGATGAGTCGACCGTTCAAGCTCGAAGGCTGCTGGACCGCCATGACCTCGCCCTTCTCGGCGGATGGCCGGGTGCTGGACCTGAACCGCTGGGAGGCGCAGCTGAAGTTCCAGGCGCAGGGCGGCGTGCGAGGCGTGGTGCCCTGCGGCACCACCGGCGAGGCGCCC
>CAIOTP010000081.1 GCA_903861235.1 uncultured bacterium
GAGCGAGCGTGCGAGCAATTGGCAGGAAAAACCGCAGGACAGCTCGGAGGTGGGTGACTTTCGGTTTACGGTATGCCCGAGAAGGTCCACATGGAATTCACCATCGAGCACGACCGCGTGTTCGACGGGCGCTGGATTGCCGAGATCCCCGCTCTGCCCGGAACGATGGCCTATGGCAGCACTGTCGAGCAAGCCCGCGCCCAGGCGATCGGCTTGCGGGTGGTCGCGGAACGCCTGGAGCACGACGAGGCCGGCGCCGAATCGATGACGATCTCCTTCCGCGCCGCATGAGCGAGTGGCCGAGGGCGAAGGCTCGCCTCGGCTGCATGCATGAGAATTTCGGCCGCGTCTGGGCTCGTCCTTACTTGCCGCCGCTACCTCAGGCGGCGCGAGGCGGACAGCCGCTCACCCAAGCCGCGCTACGCGACCCGCACCTTGAAGCGCACGCCAAGCACGGCCGCCACACGGAAGAGCGTCTTGACGCGTGGGTTGCCCGCGGAAGCCAGCGACTTGTACAGGTTCTCGCGGCCCAGCCCAGCCAGACGTGCAACGCCGGTCATGCCGCGTGCACGCGCCACGTCACCCAGCGCCGCGAGCAGGAACCGGGGGTCCTGCGACCGCAGCGCCTCGTTCAGGTAGGCGGCGATGGCGCGATCACTCCTGAGGTATCGAGCGGCGTCGAACGGCACGAGGCGCGCCCCGTGGGCCCGAGGCTTCTTGCGGGATTTCCTTGTGACTCGGGTCTTCATCTCAGGTCTCCGATGCCGGCAAGCGCCGCTCGTGCCGCAGCGATGTCACGCGGCTGCGACAGCTTGTGCCCACCAGCGAGCAGCACGATGATGCTTCGGCCTCTTCTGGCAAAATAGACGCGATAGCCCGGCCCACAGTGGATGCGGAGTTCCGCAAGCTGCCCATCGATCGACTTCCAGTCACCCAGATGGCCGAACTGCAGCCGCCGGATGCGTGCCGCGATGCGGCCTTGGGCGACCGGGTCACGCAGGGACTCGAGCCAGGCCACGAAGGCGACCGTCTGGTTGACCTGGAAGCCTTCCGCATTGAGCTGCATACGACACACCTGCTTGTCCGCCATGCAGGTCAGATTCTGATCTTTCAGTCGCGTGACGACGCCGCGCTCAACCCAGACCGAGGTCAGGACACGGCTGCCGATACAGGCCGTTTTTGTGCGTATTCGAATGGCGCCCTACCGAAACTCCCTCGCCCTCTGCCCACCCGCATCCAGCAGATGATCGATCGGCCGCAACCGCGTGGCCAGCAGCTGCGTGACCCCGTCCCTTCGCTGCACACGGCCATGCGCCAGCAGAGCGTGCGCCCCGCGCACCTGCACGCGGAACCTGCGCCACACCTTGGGCCGCACGATCAGGTTCACGGGGCCCGTCTCATCTTCGAGCGTGATGAACACCGTGCCCTTGGCCGTGCCGGGCTTCTGTCGCAGCAGCACCACCCCCGCCACCCGCACCCGGCTTCCGTCGGGGCATTCGTGCGCCGCCTGCACCGCGGCACACGGGCGGGCACCGGCACGGGCGAGCCGCTCACGCAGCACACGCACCGGGTGACCCCGCAGCGAGAGCCCGGTCTGCCGATAGTCGTGCAGCGTGCGTTCCACCGGATCGGGTGCGGGAAGTTCGGCACGAGGCTCGAACGACCCAGGCTCGGGGGCCGCCTGCTCAAACAGCGGCATGTCGGCTTCGCGCAGGCGCTGGGCCTGCCAAAGGGCCTGCGTACGGTCAAGCCCCATGGAACCCAAGGCGTCGGCACGGGCCAGGGCCCGCATGGCCGCCGCACTGGCCCCGGACGCCCGCCAGAGACCTTCCACCGAGCGCCAGGGACCGTGCGGCGCGCCTTCGCAGGGTCGCGAAGCACCGCCCGCTGCATGCACAGGGCCACGCACCGCCGCCACACGCTCGCCGTCGGCCTGCGAAAGCCCACGCACCAGGCACAGACCCAGTCGCAGCGCCGGCGGATCGGCGAACCCGCCCACGCCTCGCGGCTCGAGCGTGCAGTCCCACGCGCTGAAGTTGGCGTCGATCGGCCGTACCTCCACGCCGTGCTCACGCGCATCGCGCACCAGCTGGGCTGGCGCATAGAAGCCCATGGGCTGGCTGTTGAGCAGCGCCGCCGTGAACGCCGCGGGGTGATGACGCTTCAGCCAGGCGCTGGCGTAGGCCAGCAGCGCGAAGCTGGCGGCGTGGCTTTCCGGGAAGCCGTACCCCGAGAAGCCCTGGATCTGCGTGAACACCTGCTGCGCAAACTGACGCGTGTAGCCGTTGGCCACCATGCCCGCCTCCAGACGCTCGCCGTACTGCGCCAGCTGGTTGCCGCGGCGCTTCCATGCCGCGATCGAGCGACGCAGCTGGTCCGCCTGTCCGGGCGAGAAGCCCGCCGCCACCACCGCCAGCGACATGGCCTGCTCCTGGAAGAGCGGCACGCCCAGCGTGCGTCCGAGCACGCGCTCGATGCGACGATCGGGGAACTGCACCGGCTCCAGCCCCGCGCGCCGGCGCAGGTACGGGTGCACCATGTCCCCCTGGATCGGCCCCGGCCGCACGATGGCCACCTGCACCACCAGGTCGTAATAGCAGCGCGGCTTCAGGCGCGGCAGCATCCCCATCTGGGCGCGGCTTTCGATCTGGAACACGCCCACGGTGTCGGCCGCGCAGATCATGTCGTAAGTCGGCCCATCGTCCGCGGGAATCTGGTGCATCTGCACATCGCTGGCGCGCCAGGTGTTGCGCAGGTGCAAGCAGCGGGCAATGGCCGACAGCATGCCCAGGGCCAGCACATCGACCTTCATCAAGCCCACGGCCTGCAGATCGTCCTTGTCCCACTGGATCACATAGCGGCCGGCCATGGCCGCGGGCTGCACCGGCACCAGCC
>CAIOTP010000082.1 GCA_903861235.1 uncultured bacterium
CGCACCTGCTGGCCGGCGGCCGCCGCAAGGCCGTGCTCGACCGTGGTTCGATCACGCAGGGGCAGGGCTTCGTGGCCTGCCTGCAGGCGGACGAGAATCCTGCGGATCCGGCCACGCAGATCCTCTCCATGGCCACGCCGATCGAGGTGGCGTGGCTTCGTCGGGCGCTGCCGGAGTGCTTCGCCCACCAGGTGGAACTCGCGTGGAATCCAGCGTCACGCGCGGTGGAGCGGATCGCCTCGAGCACCTTCGACGGCGTGCCGTTCGAGAGCGTGTGCCGACCGCCCGCTCCGGAGGACCGCGTCGCCGCCGAGCGGCTGCTGGCGGAGCGTGTGCAGGCCGGCGAGATCGTGCTTCGCGGCTGGGACGAGGCTGTGGAGCAGTGGATCGCTCGGGTCCGCTGCGTGGCCGCGTGGTTTCCGGAGCGGGCACTGCTGACCTACGCGCCGGAGGAGCTCGAGGTGATCCGCCTGGAGATCTGCTCGGGCATGCACCGTGCGAGCCAGGTGGAGGAGCTGCCCTGCCTGGATGCGGTGCGGGAAGCCATGGGTCACGAGGACCGTCGCTTCGTGGACCGCATGGCGCCCGCGGAACTGCCGTTGCCGGGCGGGCATCGTCCGCTTCGTCTTCGCTACGAGCCCGGCCACCCTCCGCGAGGAGCCGCCAAGATCCAGCAGCTCTACGGACTCGATCGCACGCCCTCCGTGGCGGGAGGCCGCGTGCCGGTCACCCTGGAGATCCTGGGCCCGAACATGCGGCCGCTTCAGGTCACCAGCGACCTGGCCAACTTCTGGTCCACGCTGTATCCGAGCTTGCGCAACGAGCTGCGGCGCCGGTACCCGCGTCACGACTGGCGGTGAAGCTCACTCCATCCCGGCCACGAAACCCTCGCCGGTGCGCCGACGCAGGCCCAGGCGCGTGCCCTCGCCCAGCTCGGTGCCCGGGTCCTCGGGAAAGCGGGGCAGGTGTGGAGCCCAGGTCCGCTTGCCCTGGTGCACGTCGCGGATCAGGCTGACGCACTCCTCGGGGTCGTCGGTGATGTGCATGAGGTTGAGGTCGACCTCGTCGACGTAGCCGTGCTGCGCCAGCAGTCCGTTCCGCAGCCACTGCACCATCTGTTCCCAGAACGCGCGGCCCATGAGCACGAGCGGCTTGGGCGTGGCCTTGAGCGTCTGCATCAGGGTGAGCGCCTCGAAGAGCTCGTCGAGCGTGCCGAAGCCTCCGGGCAGGCACACCGTGGCCACCGAGCTCTTCACGAACATGAGCTTGCGGATGAAGAAGTATCGGAAGTCGAGCGACAGGGTCTGGTAGGGGTTGGGTCGCTGCTCGCGCGGCAGAAGGATGTTCAGCCCCACGCTCTTGCCGCCGGCCTCGTAGCCGCCGACGACGAGCGGGCCTTGCGCGACCGCGTAGACCTGGCGATCGGCGCCCGCGAGCGGGGTCTGCAGGAGCACGCCGCCCTGGAGCGACTTCGCGTTGCCCATCGAGGAGACGGTCACGTCGATGCGGCCGCCCTGGCGCGCGAACGCGGGGATGGTCGCGGTCAACGAGCGAGAGACCGTACAGATCTTTCTGGCGAGCATCGGCCGCGGACCCGTCACGATCAGCGACGTCACGGTCGAAGACACAACGCACTGGGAGGTGTCGCCGAACTGGGCTGCG
>CAIOTP010000083.1 GCA_903861235.1 uncultured bacterium
ATGTTGGTGCGATCCGGCCGCCACATCGGCACACGCCGCAGGTGGAAGCGTCGGTTCGGATGGTCGCGGGTCCGGATGAACGTCGTGCAGACTCGGGCAAGATCGGGAACGGCAACCGAGGGGATGCCTCCGCCGTGCCCACGCAGGCAGCGGCGGTGAAGTCCAGCGTCCCTCCAAGCTGGAGTCGGACTTGTTCTTCCGCATGGGAGGTTCGGCCCTCGTTCACGTTCGGTCGGCGAGGATCTGGAGGTCGGTCACGCTGCAGCGGACATCCACCGGCGTAGGATCCTCCACCTTGATTTTCGCCCAGCTGGGATTCGGGGCCCCGCTGCCCCAATGCAGCTGCCATTGCTGGTTGTTCGATGTCGGGCTGGTCGAGCCTGTGGTCGACAGGCGAGAGTCGTGGCGGGCCCGTGCCAGGAGCCGGGGGCCACGGAGGAAGGCCCGAGTGCTAGCCTGCACCCGTGCTCCGGCGGGCCGCTCGAATCCTGTTCCTTCCCATGCTCCTCGCCGCGGCCGCGCTGTCCTGGTGGCATGCGCCTCGCGCGCCGCGCGCCTTCGCGCCGCTGGAGCATGCCGCCTATGTGTGGCAGCGCGACTGGACGCCGCAGGTGCGAGGCGCGGTCGAACGGCGACTGGTCGACATGCGTGAGGTTTCGGTGCTGGCCGGGGAGATCACCTGGGACGGGGACCGGCGCTCCATCCACCGGGTTCGGCTCCCGTGGCGTGATCTGTCCGCATGCGGCCGGCCGGTGGGCCTGGCGCTTCGCCTGGGCGCCTGCGATCGGGCCACGCTGGTGGATGGACAGGCGGTGAGCTGGGTGTGCGAAGAGGCGAGGACGATCCTGGAGCGTGCGCGCGAAGGCGGTCTGCAGCCCGCGGAGCTGCAGCTGGACTTCGACTCGGCCACCTCGCAGCTGGCCGCCTATCGCGGGCTGGTTCGGGAGGTGGCTCGGACCGTGGCGCCCGTGCCGGTCACGCTGACGGCGCTGCCTTCGTGGATGTCCAGCGGCGACTTTGGCCCGCTGGTCCGATCCGTGCCGCGCTACGTGCTTCAGGTGCACGCCTTCGATCGGTCGAGGCTGGAGGGTCCGGAGCCCACGCTCTGCCACGAGGGCGACGCGCAGCGATGGGTCGAACGCGCGGCGGCGTACGGGGTTCCGTTCGATGTGGCGCTGCCCACCTACGGCTACCTGGTGGTGTACGGATCGGACCATCGCGTGAAGGGACTGGTGGCGGAGGCGCACGACGAGCGGCTGCGCGGCGCGGCGGGCGTGCGTGAGATCGCCGCGGATCCGGTGGCCATGGCCCGGCTGGTGAGGCAGTGGCAGGGGGATCGGCCTGCCTGCATGCGAGGCGTGATCTGGTATCGGCTGCCGGTGGATGGCGACCGTCTGAACTGGTCCTGGCCCACCTTGGCCGGCGTGATGAAAGGTTCGGCGCCCGAGGGTCGCCTGCGTCTGGAAGCCCGGCGGTCCGAGCCCGGCCTGGTGGAGATCGTGGCCCGCAACGAGGGCGACGGCGACGCCGA
>CAIOTP010000084.1 GCA_903861235.1 uncultured bacterium
CGCGGACGACGAGCCGGAATCGCGCGTGGTGGAGCGGATCGCGCAGGCCCGCCGCTCCGACGGCACGCCCCTGCTGGACGCGCCCACCGCCGCGGCGCTGCTGGTCTTCTTCACGCTGGCCATGCAGTGCCTGCCCACGCTCGCCCTGGTGCGGCGGGAGACCGGTGGATGGCGATGGCCGCTGCTGCAGCTGGCGTGGATGAGCGGACTCGCCTGGACCATGGCCTTCCTGGTGCGCACCTTGCTGCTGAAGACGGGAGTCTCCTGATGCCCTGGAACGACTGGCAATTCTGGATCGTGTGCGTGATCGCCCTGCTGGCCGCGGGCGTGGTGCTGCGGCCCCTGCTGCCCGGGCGCAAGGCGCGACCCGCCTGTCCCGGCTGTCCGGGCGACCGCGAGTCCGCCGGGAAGAAGGCCACGCTGACCATCGAGGGCGCGCCGGCACGCACCGGTCGCGAGCCGGGTGCCTGAGCCCTTCGACACGCCGCTGGTGGTGGTCGGCGCCGGCGCCGCCGGCCTGATGACGGCCATCCACGCGGGTCGCGCCGGCCTGCAGGGCGTGGTGGCGCTGGACGGCGCCCGCAAGCTCGGTGCGAAGATCCTGGTGGCCGGCGGCGGGCGGTGCAACGTGACGCACCACGCCGTGGACGAACGCGACTACGCGGGCAGCACGCCGGCGGCGATCCGTCGCGTGCTCTCCCGCTTCACGGTGGAGGACTGCGTGACCTTCTTCGAGGCGCTGGGCGTCCGACTGAAGCGGGAGGACACCGGCAAGCTCTTCCCGGTCACGGACGACGCACGCACGGTGCTGGATGCCCTGCTTCACGCCGCGGCGGACGCCGGCGTGGACCTGCGGCACCCCTGCCGGGTCGATGCGGTCGAGGCTGTGCACGAAGGCGGATTCAAGGTGCGCGGCGCCTGGGGCGAACTTCGCGCGGAGCGACTGGCGTTGTGCACCGGCGGATGCAGCCTGCCCAAGAGCGGCTCCGACGGCGCCGGGCTGGCCATGGCCCGGTCGCTCGGCCACGCGGTGACCGAGCGAGTGGTGCCCTCGCTGGTGCCGCTGCTGCTGGACGAGGGTTGCTGGCTCCGGAACCTCTCGGGGGTGGCCGTGCCGGCGGAGCTTCGGGTGGTCGGCCCGGGCGGCAAGCGGCTGGTGCGGTTCCGCAACGCGGTGCTGTGCACGCACTTCGGACTCTCGGGACCGGCGTCGCTGGACATCTCGAGACACTGGACCCTGCACCGGGCGGACGATGCGGGGGTGCGGCTGCAGCTGGCCCTGCTTCCGGACATGGACGAGGCCGCATGCGATCGCTGGCTGCTGGATGGCACCGGTCGCGGCGTGCTGACCCGGCTTCGGGAGCACCTGCCGGAGCGGCTCGCCCGTGCCGTGCTGGAGGCGGCCGGCGTGGCGGCGGACGCCACGCCCCAGCGGATCGACCGGGAGCGTCGCCGCGAACTGGTCCGACATCTGGTGGGCCTTGATCTGCCCGTGACCGGCGACCGCGGCTTCACCTACGCCGAGACCACGGCCGGAGGCGTTCCCCTTCGCGAGGTGCATCTGGAGACCATGGAGAGTCGCGTCCGGCCGGGCCTGCACCTGGCCGGCGAAGTGCTGGATGTGGACGGGCGGATCGGCGGCTTCAACTTCCAGTGGGCCTGGGCCAGCGGCTTCGTGGCGGGATCGGCGGCGGCCCGCGTGGAAAGTCGAGGCTGAGGCGACGGGCCGCCGATAGAGTGCGCCAGCCATGTCCCCTCGATCGATCCCGGTCCTGCTGTCCCTGACGCTTTCGTTCCAGGCCCTGGCCGGGTCGCTGCAGGACCAGGTGAAGCGCCTGGTCTCCGCCACGGGCCCCCGACAGGGCGTGACCAGCGTGAGCATCCGCGATCCGGACGGCCACGAGGTGGTCGCGATCCAGGCCGACGCTCAGGTGATGCCCGCGAGCAACCAGAAGGTCCTCACCACCGGGGCTGCGCTGCGGGTGCTCGGGCCGGACTTCACCTTCCAGACCCGGATGCTCCGCCAGGGCGATCGCCTGACCCTGGTGGGTGACGGGGATCCTGCGCTGGCGGATCCCGAGCTTCTGGGACAGACCAACTACCGCGACGAGCAGGGCAACTGGCACATGGGAACCACCGTGGATCAGCTCGTCGATCGATGGGCCCACGCCGCACGCGACGCCGGCATGACGCAGGTGAGCGAACTGGTCATCGACGACCGGGTGTTCGACCGCAGCACCTGCCACCTGGACTGGCCCGTGGACCAGCTCGACGAGGCGTACTGCGCCGAGGTGTCCGGCCTGAACTTCCACCTGAACTATCTGAGCGTGTGGGCGGCCCCATCGCCCCGAGGCGCGGTGGTCACCCGCACCGAGCCCGACGGCGACTTCGTGCGGATCGAGAACCGCACGGCCGTGGCCAAGCGCAAGACCGCTTCGATCTGGATCTCCCGCGAGCCCGACGAGAACCTCTTCACCATGCGGGGCTTCCTGACCGGCAAGGGCGCCCGACAGGTGAACGTGACGGTGTGCGAGCCCGCCATGTTCTTCGGCCAGTACCTCGCCGACCGCCTTCGCAAGGCGGGCGTGGGCGTCCGGCAGCTCCGGCTGGCCCGCCCGGACGAGCCCGCCGCGGAGGGCGAGGTGCTTGGACCGGTGATCGGCACGCCGATCCAGGTCGTGCTGAACCGCTGCAATCGCGACAGCGAGAACCTGTACGCGGAGAGCCTGCTCAAGC
>CAIOTP010000085.1 GCA_903861235.1 uncultured bacterium
CGCTTGCGAAGGCCGTCGCGACTGCGGCGGCCTTCTCCGTTTGGGGCGCTTAGCTCAGTTGGCAGAGCATCGCCATTACACGGCGAGGGTCACAGGTTCAAGTCCTGTAGCGCCCATTCGTGCGGACGACGGTCTCTGTGTTCACGGGTGCGCCCGCCACATCATCCGGTCGCCGTCCACGGTGACGTCGACCGTCAGTCGATAGGAGCCTGCGAGGGGCGAGCGAAGCGTCAGGATGCCGGTGTACTGGTTTCCGCCGCTGTGGACGAGTTCCAGGTCCTCGATGGTCGAGCCCTTGAGCAAGGGATGCGACGATCGCTGTTCCTCAATCGAGGTCCGTACCTGGCGAGTGAGTTCCCCGCGGCTCAAATTCTTCGAGAACACGCCTGGGAGCGGAAGCAGCAGCAGGCCCCCGAGGATGACCAGGAGCGTGAGCAGCACCGCCCACATGCAGCCTCGAAGCACCTGAGTCGCGGCCGCGGCGGGCGACGGGCCGTGCCTCTCTACCTTCGCCAGAAGTGCGGTTGCGATCGAGTCGGATCTTTTGGGCCCAAGGGGTGCTACTTGCTCGGATACCGCCTCGCCGGAGGCCGTCGTGGTCACGACCGGAAGTGGAGGTGGCTGTCCTGGCCGACCGAATTCAAGACCCCTCAGCTTGCTCGCCGGAATCCAATCCGCAAGTCCCTCCCGCCATACCCGTGTCACGGGTCGCAACGCACCATGTTTCGCAAGTTGGCGGAGCTTGGAATTGCTCACGGGACCCTTGGGCTTGCCATCGGATTCGTAGAACCACTGGGCCATGTCGCGTCAGGCACCAGCGTACACCCAGACCCCGATCAGCCGAGACGCTTTGATCCGAAGCATCGGTCGGTCTTCATGGCCACAGGCGTAATCCTCCCCGGAAGTCAGGCTTGGTTCAACCGCCAGATCGCAAGGTTGAGCGCGGACGCAAAGGCGACCCAGCCCATGTAGGGCGTGAGCAGGATCGTCGCGGCCCGGTGCACGCGCCAAGCCGCGGCCATGGTGGCCGCGATCCCGACCAGGAGCGCCGCGATCACCGCGAACGCCGGTCCGGGCGCACGAAGCCCGAAGAACACGGGAGTCCAGGCGAAGTTCAGGGCGAGTTGGAGCAGGAAAAGCGTCGACGCCAGGCGACCACCCGCCATGCGGCGGCGACGCCAGATCAGCCAGCCCGAGATCCCGATCATCAGGTAGAGCAGGGTCCAGACCGGCCCGAAGAGCCACGGTGGCGGCGTCCATTCGGGCTTGGCGAGCGATCGGTACCAGTCGCCTGGAGGCGTGGCAAGGCCACTGACCGCGCCGCCGGCGACGCAGGCCACGATCCAGGCCGTCAGCGCGAGGAGGCCGTGCAGACCAGGCGTGACCTCCCGCGTGGTCACGGCGCCGGCACCCCGGTGCGACCGTTCGAGGCGTGGATGCGGAGAGGCACGCCGGCAGGCTAACGCGGGGAGGACCGCTCAGCGGTGTCCGGACCTACGATCCGCCTCCATGCCCGCACCGCAGGCCGATCCCCGCGAGGAGAGACGCACGCGGGCCCGTGCCGCGCGGGCTGCGGCCACGGTGCAGCCCACCTATCCCGCCGAACTGCCGGTGGCCGCACAACGCGAGGCCATTCAGGCGGCCATCCGCGCCAGCCAGGTGGTGGTGGTGCAGGCGGACACGGGCAGCGGCAAGACCACGCAGCTGCCCAAGATGCTGCTGGAGATGGGCTACGGGATCGAGGGGGAGATCGCCCACACGCAGCCTCGCCGGCTGGCTGCACGGGCCACCGCTCAACGCATCGCGACCGAGCTGGGGGTTCCGCTGGGCACCGTGGTGGGCTGCCAGGTCCGCTTCGACGACCGCAGCGACCAGACCACACGCCTGCGGGTGCTGACGGACGGCGTGCTGCTGGCCCAGCTGGCCCAGGACCGTCTGCTTCGCCGCTACGACGCCATCGTGATCGACGAGGTGCACGAGCGCAGCCTGAACGTGGACTTCCTGCTGGGCTCGCTTCGGCGGATCCTGCCGCGGCGACCGGAGCTTCGGGTGGTGCTGGCCAGCGCCACCATGGAAGCGGATCGTCTTGCCGCGGCCTTCGGCGGTGCGCCAGTGCTCGACATTCCGGGCAGGCTCTTCCCGGTGGAGGTTCGCTGGCAGCCGCCCGCGGAGGGCGAGCCCGCGGACGCCCCCGTGGTCGCCGACGCCGTGGAGGCGTGCCTGCAGGAGGGGCCGGGGGATGTCCTGGTGTTCCTGCCCGGCGAGCGGGAGATCCTGGAAGCGGTGGAGACGCTCCGCGGCCGGGCCTCGTGCCGCGAGGTGGACGTGCTGCCGCTCTTTGGTCGTCTGGGCGATGCCGAGCAGGACCGGGCCATCTCCACAGGTGCCCGCCGCCGCGTCACCGTGGCCACCAACGTGGCCGAGACCAGCCTGACGGTGCCGGGCGTGCGATGGGTGGTGGATGCGGGGCTGGTGCGCCTGAGCCGCTGGAGCAGCAAGAGTCGGGTGCAGCGGCTGCTGGTGGAGCCGGCCGCGAAGGCTTCGCTGGAGCAGCGGAAGGGGCGCGCCGGTCGCGTGGCCCCGGGGGTGTGCGTGCGGCTGATGGACGAGGCGGACTTCGCCTCGCGCGCGGACGCCGTGCCGCCGGAGATCCTCCGGTCGAACCTGGCCGGCGTGGTGCTTCGCATGAAGGACCTGGGGCTGGGGGATCCGGCCGAGTTCCCCTTCATCGATCCGCCGGGCGAGCGCAGACTGCATGAAGCGGAGGAGACCCTGCGTGAGATCGGGGCCACCGGCACGCGGGGAGAACTCACCCGACTGGGCCGACAGATGGCCCGGCTGCCGGTGGATCCGCGAGTGGCGCGCGTGCTGCTGGAGGGCGTGCGGCTGGAGTGCGGCGCCGCGGCGCTCACGCTGGCCGCGTGGCTGAGCGCGGTCGATCCGCGTGAGCGACCGCCCGAGAAGGCGCAGGAGGCCGACCTGGCGCACCAGCCCTTCCGCGACGGCGAGGGCGATCTGATCGGCGCGCTGCGCCTCTGGCAGGCCTGGGACGAGGCACAGCGCACGCTCGGCTCCTCGGCGCTCAAGCGATGGTGCCGGGAGCGGCATCTTTCCCATCGGCGCCTACGCGAGTGGACGGATGTCCGCCGGCAGCTCGACCGTCTGCTTCGCGAGCGGCTGGAGATCGATCCCGGCCCCGAGCCTTCGGCCTGGCGTGCGGCGGCCGTGCACAGGGCGGTGCTGGCGGGCTACGCGTCGCAGGTGGCGTTGAAGGGCCGCGACAGCCTCTATCGCCTGGCCGACGGCAGCACCTTCTCGCTGCACCCGCGCAGCGGTCTGGCCCGCAGCCAGCCGCCCTGGGTGGTGGCGCTGGAAGTGGTCGACACCGGCCGGCGCCAGGCCCGCGTGGTGGCCCGCATCCAGCCCGGATGGGTGGAGCGTGCCGCGCCGCACCTGATCAAGCGGACGCTCAGCGAGCCCCACTGGGTCCGCGAGACCGGCCAGGTGGCCGCATGGGAGCGCGTGAGCATGGGGCAACTGGACCTGATCGAGCGGCGGCGCGTGCCCTACGGGCCCGTGCATCCCGAGGAGGCCCGCGTGGTGTTCATCCGCTCCGCCCTGGTGGAGGAGCAGCTGGGCATCGAGGCGCCGTTCCTGCAGGACAACCGCCGGATGCGCGACGATGCGGAGGCCTGGGCCCAGGCGCGCCGCCGCAGCGACCTGCTGGCGGACGCCGAGGCGGCCTACGCGTTCTACGACGCACGCGTGCCCGCCACGGTGCACAGCAGGCCCGACTTCGAGCGTTGGCGCCGGCAGGCGGAGGCTCGCCAGCCCGGCCTGCTGCGGATGCGGCGCACCGATCTGGTCACCGACGTGGCCGACGACGAGGCCTTCCCGCGCCGCCTGGCCACGGCCGCGGGCGATTTCGCCGTGGCCTACCGGCA
>CAIOTP010000086.1 GCA_903861235.1 uncultured bacterium
ACGCTTCGCATGGCTCAGCTGTCCTTGATCTCGGTGACGGTCAGGCCCGAGTCGTCCACGGCCTTGGCCAGCGCTGCACGCGTGACCTTGGCGGAGGTGTCGATGTCCACGCTGACCACGCCCGTGCCCATGTCGATCTGCGCCTTCTTCACGCCGTTCACCCGCATGAGCTGGATGTCCACGTTGCTGACGCACTTGGGGCAGCTCATGCCCATCACCTGGATGGAGACGGGCGAGCGGGTGAGCACGGTCTGGTCCTGGAGCAGTCGCTCGGCCTCGGGGCTGCGCTCGATCAGGCAGTACTCGCAGGCCTGCAGCAGCAGGCCGGCGGAGAGGGTGGCGGCGCAGAGGCCGCGACGCGTGAAAGTCATGGGAGTTCTCCTTGCAAGACGGGGGTCGGGTAGCCCCTGCGGACCTTCCGCAGCGGGCTGGGCGCGCACGAGGGGCGCGAAGCGACCCCGTCTAGTGCAGGAGATGGCCGGTGCGAAGGAGAACCACGCGACCACAGGCGGATCGCGTCGAGGCGCAGGGTGCGGCGACCCGCGTCGTGACCGAGGTCGGTCGAGCGGTCTGGAGGGCGGACCCGGACCGGTCGATCGAGAAATCCGTGGGCACGCGCGGTGCTTCGGGGGCGGGGGCCTGGACCGGCGATTCAGGGAGCGAATCCGGAGATTCCTGGGCGGAGCAGGAGCATCCCTGATCGCAGCAGGTGCAAGCCTCCGCGCAGCACGCCGATGCGGTCCGGCTGCAGGCGCCCAGGCACGCCTCCGCCGTCCGCCACGGGCAGAGCAAGCAGAGCAGCAGGCACACGCTGACGAGTATCCGGGTCACGCCAAGATTCTGCTTCGACGGACCCCGGCGGGCAAGCCCGGAAGGCCTTCCTCGTACACTTTTTCCATGACTCCGCTTGCGGACTCCCATGCGGTGGCGGACCTGCCTGACCAGGGCGTCTTCGTGCCGGTGACGCCGCTGGTGCAGGTCCGGCTGGGTCCGGACGAGCCCTCCCTCTGGTGCAAGGCCGAGTACATGCACCCCTCCGGGAGCACCAAGGACCGGATCGCGGCCCACATCCTGTGCAAGGCGTGGCGGGAGGGTGTGCTGCGGCCGGGTGGCTGGGTGGCGGAGGCCAGCAGCGGTTCGACGAGCATCGCCATGGCCATGGTCTGTGCACGGCTGGGCCTTCGATTCGCGGCGTTCATGCCCGAGGGGGTGAGCCAGGAGCGAGCCTGGATGATCCGGGGTCACGGTGGCCAGGTGCACCTGACACCGAAGGCGGACGGGATCGTGGGTTCGCTGCAGGCCTGCCGCGTCTGGGCCCGCGAGCACGCCGCCTTCGAGCCGCGGCAGTTCGAGAATCCGGAGAACGCGCAGGCGCACCGCCTGGGCACCCTTCGCGAGGCGCTGGCGCAGGTCCCCGGAGGCCGCTTCGACGCCTATGTGAGCGGCGTGGGCACCGGCGGCACGCTGGTGGGCATGCGTCTGGGCCTTCAGGATGCCGGCGTGCGGGCACGGGCCTTCGCCGCCAGGCCGGTGGCCGGCAGCGGGGCGGCGTGCTGCGACTGCTTCGCGGCGGTGGAGCAGTGCAGCTTCTCGGCGCGCATTCCGGGCGTGCTGGACGGCATGAGCCATCTGTACCGACCGGCCGACTTCGAGGCGCTCGAGGTGATCGAGGTTTCCGACGAGGAGGCGATCGAGACCACCCGCCGTCTGATCCGAGCCGGTCATCCGGTGGGTCCGAGCAGCGGTCTGAACGTGGCGGCGGCGCTGCGGGCCGCGCGGAGCATGCCCGCAGGCTCCCAGGTGCTCACGGTGCTCTGCGACCGCATGGAGCGGTACTTCAGCACCGAGCTCTTCACGCGCTGGCAGCCTGCGGCCGGTTAGACTGACGCGATGCACGGCAATCACGACCATGCGGGCGCGCCGAAGCGGCCTGCCATGAACGCTCGCCACGGCTTCCGTCTGTTCATGCTCAACGCGGTCCTGTACGGCGCCTGCGCGGCCTTCGCGGGACTGATCGTGGGCGACGACCTGCCCACCGAGGCCCAGGGCAAGGTGATCCTGGCCTTCGCCGTGGTGCCGCTGGTGCTGGCGGTGGTCAGCACCTTCGCCCACATGAAGGCGCACCGCTGGACCAGCGTGGACGACATGGCCGAGCGGTTCTCCCACCCGCACCAGGGTCCGCGCGGCGGCTGAGCGGGCATGCGGATCTCCAGACGAGGGCTGCTTTCGGGGCTGGGCCTGCTGGTCGCCCCCGCCGCGGCGCAGACCATTCCCGCGCGACCCAAGGGCGACGAGGCGGCCGAGCGGAAGCGGCGCCAGGTCTCCCCCAATCCGATGGGGGTGACGCAGGCCTCGTTCCGCAGGCTTCTGGGGCAGGGCATGAAGGTGGAGGCGTTCGCGCCGTTCCTGCGGGAGAAGGTGGGCATTCCCCGCGTCTCCTGGTCGGCCTCCCTGCTCGCGGGAGTGCAGGGTGACGCCCTGAAGACGCTTCGCGCCACGAACGACGCCGCGGGCATCCGCAGCGTGCTTCTGGATCCCGAGGTGGGACCGGGTCTGGCCTCCTCGGACGCGGCGGCGCGGGCCGGGCC
>CAIOTP010000087.1 GCA_903861235.1 uncultured bacterium
GCATCGGCATGTGCATCGCCGCGAACAAGCTGAAGGGCATCCGGGCCGCGCTCGCCCAGGACGAACTCAGCGCCCAGCTCAGCCGCACGCACAACGACGCCAACGTGCTGTGCCTGAGCGCCGACCTGATCGGCCAGACGCTGGTGAAGCGCATCGTGGACGTCTGGTTCCGCACGGGCTTCGACGGCGGCCGTCACGAGCGACGGCTGCAGAAGATCGTGAAGATCGAGAACGGTCACGATCCGGCCGCGGCCTGAGCCCGCTCAGGCGCCCGACCAGCGCCGCACCATCTCCACCAGCGTGCGCACACCCCAGCCGGTGGGGCCCTTCACGAACTGGTCGCTGGCCGCTTCGGTGTTGGCCACGCCCGCGATGTCCAGGTGGCACCACGGCACGTCCTTGTCCACGAAGAAGCTCAGGAAGGCCGCGCCCTGGATCGGATGCGCCATGCGGGCCGGGTTGGAGTTCAGGATGTCCGCGTGCGGGCTGCGCATGTACTCGCGGTGGTCGTTCCAGAGCGGCAGCCGCCACACACGCTCGCCGGTGGCCTCGCTGGCCTCCTCCACGCGACGGCGAAGGGCTTCGTTCTCGCAGAACATGCCCGCGCTGAAGTGGCCCAGGGCCACCACCACGCCGCCGGTGAGCGTGGCCATGTCCACGATGGCGGTGGGTTCGAGCTCGCGGCACGCCCAGCTGAGCGCGTCGGCCAGCACCAGGCGGCCTTCGGCGTCGGTGTTGGTCACCTCCACGGTGACGCCGTTGTGCATGGTGATGATGTCGTCGGGGCGGTAGCTCTCGCCGTTGACCATGTTCTCGGCGGCGGGCAGCAGGGCCGTGACCTTCATGGGCAGCTTCATGCGGGCGATGGCCAGCATGGCGCCGAGCACGTTGGTGCCGCCGCTCTTGTCGTACTTCATGCCCACCATGCCGTTGTTCACCTTGAGCGAGTAGCCGCCGGTGTCGTAGGTGATGGTCTTGCCCACCAGCACCAGGTGCTCGTTGCGGCAGGCACGCGAGACCTGGCGCGGTCGATACTCGACCACGATCAGGCAGGGCTTGGTGTCGCTGCCCTTGCCCACGTTGACCAGGCCGCCCATGCCCAGCCGCTGCGCCTGCGCGAAGTCGATGGTGCGCACCCGCAGGCCTGCCCGACGGCCCAGGGCCTTGGCCTCGCGGGCCATCCAGGGCGGGTTGCACACGTTGGGCGGCGTGGCGCCGAGGCGACGAGCCGCGTTCACGCCCTCGGCGATCGCCAGGCCTTCGGCCATGCCCTCGGCGAAGGCACGGTCGGGGCTCGCGAGGGCCAGTTTCGCCAGGGCCTCGCTGCGGATGGAGGCCTTGCCGTCGAAGAAGTCCACGCGCCATGCGGCGACGGCCAGGGCCTCGGCGAACGCCTGGCCAAGCGTGCGGGCGTCGAAGCTGCGGCGATCCAGCCCGGACGGGGCGAGCACCGAAAGGGAGGTCACGCTGCGGCGATGCAGCGTCCGGATCGCCTTCGCGGCTGCCGTGCGCAGCTTGGCCAGGGCGAAGTCCTTGCGCGGGCCCAGGCCCACCACCAGGTCGCGGGCGCCGGCCGGCACGCATTCGCCGACCTCGGCCTTGAAGCCGGGGGTGCTGTGGGCGGCATGCAGGGCTTCGGCTCCGCGGGCACCCTTCGGGGGCTTCTCTCCCGCGAAGGCGAAGTGCAGGGTGAGGGGCTTGCCGGACGAGGCGATCTGGATGGAGCGGTACATGGGGCTCGAAGTGTAAACCTGCCGCTTTGCGAAGGTGCACGGCAGGGCTAGGCTGTCCGCGATGGAGCCCGCGTGCAGGGTGCTGGTGGTGGGAGGCGGTCACGCCGGCGTGGAAGCCGCCGCCGCCGCCGCACGCGCCCTCGGCGGAGGGCAGGGCGTGTGGCTGGTCAGCATGGATCCGGCCCGCATCGGGGCCATGAGCTGCAATCCCGCGATCGGCGGACTCGCCAAGGGACAGATGGTGCGCGAGGTCGATGCGCTCGGCGGCATCATGGGCCTCGCGGCCGATCACGCCGGCATCCAGTTCAAGGTGCTCAACGCCAGCAAGGGTCCGGCGGTGCGCGGGCCGCGTGCCCAGTGCGACAAGGAGGCCTATCTCGCCGAGGTGCAGCGGCTGCTCTCCGCGCACGGCGTGCGCGTGCTGCAGGGGCTGGTCGAGCGGCTGCGGGTGGAGCAAGGTCGCTGCGTGGGAGTGCAGCTGCAGGGGGCCGCACCGGAGTGGTCCGCATCCGGAGAGGCGATCGAGTGGAACCGCAGCGGTGAACGAAGACCCAGGCCGGTGTACGAGCCGATGGCCGGACGCGGAAGCCCGTCCGTGATCCACGCCGACGCCGTGGTGCTGACCACCGGCACCTTCATGCGGGCACTCATGCACACCGGCGAATCGCGCACGCCCGGCGGCCGCGTGGGCGAGGGCACGGCCGTGGGCATTTCGGCGGCGCTTCGTGAGCTGGGCCTGGAACTGGGTCGTCTGAAGACCGGCACGCCGCCACGTCTGCGTCGGGGTTCGATCGACTGGGAAGGGCTGCCGCCCGCGCAGGGTGACGCCGTGCCCTCGCCGTTCAGCTTCCTGAGCCCCGCGGCCATGGAATCGGGCCGATTCCCCAAGTTGCCGCAGGTGGAGTGCCGGCAGACGCACACCACCGCCGCCATGCATGACCTGATCCGCGCCAACCTGCACCGCGCGCCCATGTACGCCGGTGCCATGGAGACGCAGCAGGGGCCTCGGTACTGCCCCAGCGTGGAGGACAAGGTGGTCCGCTTCGCGGATCGTGAAAGCCACGGGGTCTTCCTGGAGCCCGAGTGCCTGCACACCGACGAGATCTACTGCAACGGCATCAGCACCAGCCTGCCCGCCGAGATCCAGGAGCCGCTCGTGCGCGCCATGCCCGGCTGCGGCCAGGCGGAGATCCTCCGCTTCGGCTACGCGGTCGAGTACGACATGGTGTGGCCGCACCAGATCGACGCCACGGCCGAGGTCAAGTCGATCCCGGGACTCTTCCTGGCCGGACAGATCAACGGCACCAGCGGCTACGAGGAGGCGGCGGGCCAGGGGCTGATCGCAGGCCTGAACGCGGCGAAGCGAGCCCTGGGTGCCGATCCGGTTCGCGTGGGTCGCGATCAGGCCTACATCGGCGTGCTCATGGACGACCTGGTGGTGCGTCAGCCGCGCGAGCCGTACCGCATGTTCACCAGTCGCGCGGAGCATCGGTTGAGCCTTCGGGCGGACAACGCCGACGAGCGTCTCACCGCGCTGGGGCGAGAGCACGGGCTCGTGGACGACCGGCGGTGGCACGCCTTCGAGGTGACGCGGCGGGGCATGGCGGTGCTGCGGGACGAGATCGAGGCGGTGCGCATCGACGGTCAGTCGGGCTCCGCGTGGGCCCGGCGTCCGGACGCCACGCCGGAGCGGCTGGCGGCCTCGCTGCACGGTCCGGTGCGTGCGGAGCTGCTGGAGCGAGTGATCACGGACATCCGCTACGAGGGCTACCTGGTGCGGCAGCGTGCCGAGATCCGTCGGCAGCGGGAGAGCGAGCACGCGCCCATTCCCGTGGACTTCGATCCGACCGCGGTCCAGGGGCTTCGGCAGGAGGCCCGTGAGGTGATCCGCCGCTTCCGGCCCACCACGCTCGGGCAGGCCTCGCGGCTGGCGGGGGTGAACCCCGCGGATGTGGCGCTGGTGGCGCTCTGGCTGCGGCGGGGCGCAGCGCAAGGCGGCTGATCGCATTGCCCTAGCATGAGCCCGTGCGCACGCCGGCCGTCTCCCTCATCCTGAAGCAGGTGCAGGCGCTCTTCGAGGGGCAGACCGGTTCGCCCATGGCGCCGGCGGTGCGCACCCATCTGGAGAACCTGCTGGGCGACGCCATCACGGGTGCCGTGGGCGTGAGCCGCGAGGAGCGCTTCCGCCCGCACGAGGTCGCGGTGCTGCTGACGGATCTCCGAGGCTTCACCTCCATCTCCGAGCAGCACGACGGTCCGGCGCTGCTGGACATGCTCAACCGCTACCTGGTGCGCATGACCGAGATCGCCGTGTCGCACGGCGGGACCATCGACAAGTTCATGGGCGACGCGGTCATGGTGCTCTTCGGGGCACCGGTCTCGCACGGAGACGACGCCTTCCGTGCGGTGCACTGTGCCGTGGACATGCAGCGCGCGTTGCTGGAGATGAACCGCGAGAACCGCGATCGCAGGCTCCCCGAGCTGAACATGGGGATCGGCATCAACACCGGCTCGGTGATCGCGGGCCTGCTGGGCTCCGACCTTCACGCGGAGTACACCGTGATCGGCGACGAAGTGAACCTGGCTTCGCGCATCGAGGCCTACAGCCTTCGTGGGCAGGTGCTGATCAGCGATTCCACCCGTCGGCTGGTCGAGGGCCGGGTCGATCTGGGCGAGCCCATGCCGGTGTACGTGAAGGGCAAGCGCGAGCAGGTCCACCTGCACGAGGTGCTGGGCATTCCCTCGTTGGACAAGCCCGTGCCTCGGCAGGAGGTGCGCAAGAGCCCGCGCGTGGAGACGCGCATGCCCTTCGAGTACGAGCGCGTGGAGAACAAGGCGATCGTGCCCGGACTCCGCGCCGGCACCATCCTGGACATCGGATATCACGGTGCTCTGGCCGAGACGGCGGAGCCGGTGCCGGCGCACGCGGACCTGAAGCTCCACCTGCATTTCGCCAGGGGTGGGGCCGGCGACACGGATGTCTACGCCCGCGTGGTCCGGTGCTTCGAGCGTGAGGGCCGGCCCCTGGCGTGCCTGGAGTTCACCTCGATCTCGGTGCAGGGAGGGGAGAACATCCGGCACTTCGTGCAGATGCTCCTGCAGGGCGGCGGGGACCGCTAGTCCCCACACGGGCATCAGGGACGCGCCGGGGGATGGGCACGGGGAAGCCTGCGAATGTCGATCGAACCTGCGGATCCCGCCCTTCGGCCCTCCTAGCATGACGCCGCCTGCCCGGGCCGCCGCAGGCCACCCACCATGCAAACGACCAGCACCACCGCACCGCCCGCCATCCGCACCCTTGCGGCGCTTCGCGCCTCCGGCTGGCGATCAAGGAGCGTGAAGCAGGAGCTGCGCGAGAACTTCGAGCGCGCCTTGGCCCAGGCCGTGGCGGCCGGCGAGCGCGGGGCGTCCAGCCTCTTCCCCGGCATCGTGGGCTACGACGACACGGTGCTGCCCGACCTGGCCACGGCCATCATCGCCGGGCATGACCTGCTCTTCCTGGGCGAGAAGGGGCAGGGCAAGAGCCGGCTCATGCGCATGCTGCCGGGGTTCCTGGACGAGTGGATTCCGCACCTGGACCTTCCCGGCTGCCCCGTGCACGAGGACCCGGAGCGGCCGATCACGCGAGCGGGTCGCGAGCTGCTTGCCGGCAAGCCACCGGAGTCGGTGCCGATCGCCTGGTGGCATCGGGCCGACCGTTACGCCGAGCGACTGGCGCCCGGCACCAAGTTCGCCGACCTGATCGGCGAGATCGATCCCGCCAAGCTGGTGGCGGGCACCTCCATGGGTGCCGAGGAGGCGCTGCACTTCGGGCTCGTGCCGCGCATGCACCGCGGCGTCTTCGCCATGAACGAGCTGCCGGACCTGGACGAGCTGGTGCAGGTGGGCC
>CAIOTP010000088.1 GCA_903861235.1 uncultured bacterium
CCACCGACCAGCCGCGTGCTCACGCCCCAGCTGGTCGTCCATGCGTGCTGCAGGGTGCCGGCCTGGTCCAGGAACTTGATCTCGCTCGCCTTGGCGAAGTTCTGCCCGAGGAAGTGGCTCGTGCCGGCCTGCAGCGCCTTGCGATCCTGCATCATGGCCTCGATCGAGAAGGTGTCCACCGCGCCCGGGAAGCGCTCGCCGTCGGTCTTGCGGCCGGTCACCACGGGCATGGCCATCCATTCCTCGGCGAACACGCGGTAGACCTCGAGCATGCGCATGGTCTCCTCGCGCGCCTCGGCCTCGGTGGCGTGGGCGGTGTGACCCTCCTGCCAGAGGAACTCCGCCGTGCGCAGGAAGAGCCGTGTGCGCATCTCCCATCGCACCACGTTGGCCCACTGGTTGATCAGCAGCGGCAGATCGCGCCAGCTCTGCACCCACTTGGCGAAGCTGGCGCCGATGATCGTCTCGCTGGTCGGACGAACCACCAGCGGCTCCTCGAGTTCACCCGCCGGGACCAGGCCGGGGCGGCCGTCCGCCTTCTTGCCGGCCTGCAGCCGGTGGTGCGTGACCACGGCGCACTCCTTCGCGAAGCCCTCCACATGCTCCGCCTCCTTCTCCAGGAAGCTGAGCGGGATGAAGAGCGGGAAGTACGCGTTGCGGTGCCCCGTCTCCTTGAACATCCGGTCGAGCACGCGCTGGAAGTTCTCCCAGAGTGCGTAGCCCCAGGGCTTGATCACCATGCAGCCACGGACCGGGCTGTTCTCCGCCAGGTCGGCCGCACGGACCACCTGCTGGTACCACTCGGTGTAGTTCTGCTCGCGGGTGGGCGAGATGGCGGTCTGGGGGGCGGCGGGTTGCTTGCTGGCGGTGCTCATGGGTGCTCCATTCGGGCACCCAAGGTAGCAGGAAGCCCGGGTCAACCGCGGGATTTGAGTCCTGAGCGCAGGCGGGTTCGGAGGGATTTCCGACCCTCCGCGAGCGCGGACATTCCCTCACGACGAGCCGATCGCAGGCACTTCGCCGCATGCCGCGCCGACACGGCGCGAAGCCGCCTGGCCACAGGCCGCAGACGCTGATCCAGATCCGGATCACCCAGGCGCTCGAGCATGAGCTCGGCATCGCGAGCCTCGCCCAGAAGCCCGGCCGCTGCCCGAAGTCGCCGCTCGGACGCTCGCAGCAGCTTGCCATCCCATCCCTGCACCAGCAGGAGCAGCGAAGCGCACCGCTGCGCGCGCTTCCTTGCCCCGTGCAGCCATTCGTTCTCGCGATCCTGCCACGAGGCGCGGAATCGATCCCGGGCACGGCCCCACGCCGTGGTCACCGCCTCCACCACATGACCGGCATGGAGCGCCTGCAGATCCCATCGCGTGACGCGATCACGGATCGACCGCATCTCGCCTGCGCTCGCGTGCACCAACCGGTGCACGGCTTCGTCCTTGGGCTCCGCGGCCGCTTCGGTCACGGCGCCACCGGAGGCTCGCCACGCGTCCATGGCCAGGGCCCTCATGGAGCGTGGCAGGAGCCGGACCAGCCGTTGCGCAGCGGCTCGGCGGGCGTGTGCGTCTCGCAGCGCACCCAGGCGCCGCGCCGCCGCCGACAGCGCCTTGTCGATCGACCGCCACTCCCGCTCCCCCACCACACCCACGGTCAGGGCCAGCGCCGCGCGCAGTCGCTTCACGCTCCTGCGGAACTCATGCACCCCTTCCACGCGGTCCTCCGGTCGCCAGCCTTCGGCCTGCGTCAGGCGGCGCGCAGCCGTCTCAAATTCCCGCTCGAGCACCGCCCGAAGCGACGCTGGAAGCGGCCTGCGTGCATCGAGCGATGCGGCCATGCGTTCAGGCTAACGCCCGACACCGGCCAGGCCGAGGATTCCGGCCGTTCCCAACACAATGCTCACAATGCCGTTGAGCGTGAAGAAGGTCAGGGCCATGCGCGAAGTGCCCCACCGGCGCACCGTGGCATGCTCCACCACCAGCAGCAGCGTGACGAGCCCCGTGGCCACCGCAAAGGGCAGCCCCAGGCGGGGCTCGGCGATCCAGGCTTGCCACAGGCACACCACCGCCACCCCGTGCATGCCGCGGCTGATCCAGAGCGAAGGCCCCACTCCCAGCCGGGCGGGCATGCTGTGGAGCCCCTCGCGGCGGTCCGTCTCCACATCCTGAAGGGCATAGATCACGTCGAAGCCGGTCACCCACAGCGTCACCATGCCCGCCAGCCACCAGATGACCGGTCGCCCCACGGACTCCGGCCGCATGGCCAACGCCGCCGCCGGCACGCTCATGGCCAGACTGACGCCCAGCCACGCATGGCAGAGCCAGGTGAACCGCTTGGCGGTGGGATAGAGCGACAGCCAGAGCATCACCGGCACATGCAGGAGCAGTGGCCAGGGGTTGTCGTAGAGCACGGCGAAGGCCGCCACGCACGCCTCGAAGGCGACGACGCTCCCAAGGACCATGAACAGGGCCGCTCGCCGCGAGAGGCGACCCGAAGGGATCGCCCGACCGGCCGTGCGCGGGTTCCTCGCGTCGATCGACGCGTCGAGGATGCGGTTGGCCAGCATGGCCACCGTGCGGGCGAAGACCATGCAGCCCACGACCAGGGCGAGCGGACCCGCCATGGAGGCCCACGACATGCCTTGCGGCTCCACGGCCGCCAGACACGCGGCCAGCAACGCGAACGGCAGCGCGAACACGCTGTGATGCAGCTTGATGTCGCTGGCCGCAGCCCGGAGGCTGGCCACCACGCTCATGCGCGGGCCGCCCGTTCGGTCACTTGGCCTCGCCGGAATCCGCGGCCGGAGCCACGGGATCTTCCATCTCGGTCGGACCGAAGTCCTTGCCTGGCTCGGCGAAGGGACCGGCGATCGGCGGATTGAAGGCCTGTGCCTTCGAAGGAATCAGCCACCGCTGGGTGTACAGAGGGCGGTAGTCCACGCCGAAGGCACCTTCCAGGTGGACCGTCATGATCTGGTAGACGCCCTCGGGCGAGGGATAGACCACGTCGACCTCGGCCTGACCGCCGTTGAGGCGAAGCTGCCGCACGGTGAAGGCTTCCTTGTCGCTCGCCGTCATCGGCCGTGCGCCATCCCCAAGACGCTTGGCCACGTCGTCCCACGCGGCCTGGAGCGTGCGCGGCGGCAGGTTGAACACCAGCGGGGCGTTGGGGTTGCCTCGCTGCTGGGCGTACCGCAGCGCGCTGGCCATGACCTGCGGCAGCGGCGGCTGCGTGGCGGTCACGCCACCCGTGCCCGCCGTGGGCGGATAGGTGGCCATGGTGGCACAGGCGGACAGGACGATCGTGGTGACGAGGACGGTCAGGTTCCGAAGCATGGTGAGGCCTCCTGGCGTCACTTCTCCGCCTTCGCGATCTGCCAGTACTCGAGTTCGACGGGTGCCTGGCGTCCGAAGATGGTAACCAGCACGCGCACCAGGCCCTTGTCAGGCAGCGTCTCGTCGACGGTGCCTTCGTAGTTCTGGAACGGGCCTTCCTTGATGGTGACCGCGTCGCCCTTGACGAACTCCATGCGGACGGTGGGCGTCTCCTCGGGCTTGCGGCTGTCGAAGAGCATCTTCTCGACCTCGGGCGGCGTCATGGGCGTGGGGCGGCCGGCGGTGCCCACGAAATCGCCCACGCCCGTGGTCTCCTTGATCAGGAAGAACACGTCCTGCGGAATGCGGCCGTCCGGCTCCAGCTTCATCTCCACGAACACGTAGCCGGGGTAGAGCTTGGTCTCGGTGACCTTCTGCTTGCCCGCCTTCATGGTCTTGGTCTTCTCGGTGGGCACCATGATCCGGCCCACCAGGTGCTGCATGGCCTCGATCTGCACCTTGCGGAGCAGCGTGTCGCGCACCGCGTTCTCCTTGTTGCTGGCCACGCGGAGCACGAACCAGTCCATGCCGTCGCGATACATGGGCAGCTCGACGTCGGGATCGGTGGGATCCGCCACGGTGGCCGCGGGGTTCTGCACCTGGGCCGCTCGAGCCGCCTGCTCCTTGTTCTTGCTGCTGCTCTGGGTCTCCAGGGCGCGGCTGGTGGCCACGCCACCGGTGATGGTGCTGCTGGCCGTGCGGAACGCGGCGGTGCCGACCGCCAGGTTCTTGGGCTTCTCGGCCGCGGCCTCGTGCTGCTCGTTGCTCTCGTCGGAAATCATGGTTCAGCTCCTCATGTCCAGCACGCGCATCCACACGAAGAGCGTGGAGAACGCGAAATCCCAGATCCAGCAGAACGCGGAGATCACCAGCGTGATGGCGATGACCACGAGCGTGCTGCCCACGATCTCGCGACGCGTGGACCAGTTGACCTTCTTCATCTCGCCTTCGGTCGCCACCAGGAAGTCGACCGACCGCTCGCTCCAGCCCGCGAACCACCACAGCACCAGGCCCACGCCGGCCATGAACAGCACGGCGACCGAACTGGCCACGTAGACGGGCGGCACGCCCAGATCCACGGCCTCGAACAGCCGCCACAGCCAGATGGCGCCCAGCACGCCCAACAGACCGAAACCGATCACGCTGAGCATGCGGGTCCAGTAGCCCTGGCCGAGCTTTCGGATGGCGTTCATGCGTGACTCCTTGCGGACGGGTGCGGACGGTGCGGAAGCGGCCCGGGGGGCCGAACACGCCGGGGGGGGATCGAACCCACGACCTGCGGATTTGGAATCCGCTGCTCTACCAGCTGAGCTACCGGCGTAGCGACGCAGGCGAGCGACGGCTCACTTGCGCTTGATCTTGTGCAGGGTGTGCTTGCGGAGACGGGGGGAGAACTTCTTGAAGCCCTCCTTGACCTTCTCCGAGATGCCGCCCTTGACGCGGATCTCGGTGCGGTAGTTCAGGTCGCCGCACTCCGTGCACTGCAGCCAGACATATTCACGATCGAGGGACTTCTTCGCCATGACGCTCTCCGGGCCACCGGGGCCCTGGTTCCGCCCCTCCCGCCCCGGCCGAGGCCGGGACGGGACGGAAGCGGAACCTCTCGTTCAAGCGGCGGGATGGACGCCCGCCGCGGGAAATCACTTGACGATCTTGGTGACCACGCCGGAGCCCACGGTACGACCGCCCTCACGGACGGCGAACCGGGTGCCGGCCTCCATGGCCACGCCCTTGCCCTCAAGGTCCACCTTGAGGTTCACGTTGTCGCCGGGCATGCACATCTCGGCGCCGATCAGCTCGAGCTTGCCGGTGATGTCCGACGTGCGGAAGTAGAACTGCGGCTTGTAGCCGTTGAAGAACGGCGTGTGGCGGCCGCCCTCGTCCTTGGTGAGCACGTAGACCTGGGCCTCGAACTCGGTGTGCGGCTTGATGGTGCCGGGCTTGCACAGCACCTGGCCACGCTCGATGTCCGCCTTCTCGACGCCACGGAGCAGGCAGCCGACGTTGTCGCCCGCCTGACCCTGGTCGAGGGTCTTCTGGAACATCTCCACGCCGGTGATGGTGGACTTGCTGCTCTGCGGACGCAGGCCGACGATCTCCACTTCGTCACCGACCTTGATCATGCCACGCTCGATGCGGCCGGTGGCCACGGTGCCGCGGCCCTTGATGCTGAAGACGTCCTCGACGCTCATCAGGAAGGGCTTGTCGGTCTCGCGCTGCGGCTCGGGCACATGGGTGTCGATGGCGTCCATGAGCTCGGCGATGCACTTGTTCTTGTCGGCGTTGCCCGGATCCTGCAGGGCGGGGAAGGCCGCGCCACGCACGATCGGGGTCTTGTCGCCGGGGAAGCCGTACTTGGTCAGCAGCTCGCGGACCTCCATCTCGATCAGGTCCAGCAGCTCCTTGTCGTCGACCAGGTCGCACTTGTTCAGGAAGACCACGATGCTGGGCACACCGACCTGGCGGGCCAGCAGGATGTGCTCGCGGGTCTGGGGCATGGGGCCGTCGGCGGCCGACACGACCAGGATTGCGCCGTCCATCTGGGCGGCGCCGGTGATCATGTTCTTCACGTAGTCGGCGTGGCCGGGGCAGTCGACGTGGGCGTAGTGCCGCTTGGCGGTCTCGTACTCCACGTGGCTGGTGGCGATGGTCACGATCTTGGTGGGGTCACGGCGACCCTCCGACTCGGACGCCTTGGCGACCTGGTCGTAGGCGACCGCCTTGCCGAAGCCGCGGGCAGCCTGGACCGCGGTGATGGCGGCGGTGAGGGTGGTCTTGCCGTGGTCGACGTGGCCGATGGTGCCGACGTTGACGTGGGGCTTGGTTCGGACGAAGGTTTCCTTGGCCATGGTGATTTTGCTCCGAGAGAAGTGAGGCCGGGACGGACGCGGCGCGAACGCCACGATCCCCGTCGACGCGCCCGACGGGAGGCTCGGCTGGCGGGTGCCGAACGCCGGCACTCGCCGAAGCCACCGAAGGGGATTGAACCCTCGACCTCACCCTTACCAAGGGTGTGCTCTACCACTGAGCTACGGTGGCGACGGACCGATGAAAAACCGCCCGGGATACGGGCGGTGAGGGGGAAATGGTAACGGAAAACCCGCAAGGGTCAAGAGGCTGCACTGACCACAGGGCCCCACCCCAAACCCCAGGTGAGCGTCCGAAAAAGGTTATCGCTGATCCAGATGCCGGAAGCGGATGCCGCGGCCCTGATCCTTGCGGTCGGCATTGGCGTTCGATCGCAGCTGCCCCGTGGCGGTGCGGTCGTTCGCGAAGCCCTCCAGGTCCAGCAGTTCGTCCCAACGCGTCTCGGTGCGGACATGGCCGTCCAGCATGAGCAGGGCACAGGATTCGCCGGGGTACCTGAACGCCACCTGCAGGCGATCGGCGCTCGCGGTGTCGAACGGCTCCACCGCCCCGCCGTCCACAGGGTCGATGGTCTGGCATGCCAGGCTGTCGATCAGATAGGCGCTGCCGTCCGGTCGCAGGATCTGACCCGTGGTGAAGTACATGGAGTACTGCGGGGGTGTGGAGCCCGTGGCGTTGGCCATGGGCTGGTTCATGGCCACACGGTTGGCCGAAGCGTTGCACACCGCGTCGAACGGATGGTTGGTGTTGCGGCGGCGCGAGTGCGTGCCGGTGGAGGCATCGATCGTGCCCGGTCGCGCATCGAAGAAGTTGTTCGCCGCGAACATGCCAGGTTCCAGCTGGGACACGCACACCGAGCCGTAGGCGTTGTTCTGGATCTCGGTGTCGGCGCTGACCGTGCCGTCGAACACCTTGCGGGTCTGGATGGTGGCTCGCAGCGGACCCCGCTCGAAGTCGCCCATGCGCACCCAGAGCGAGCCGTCGGGGTCGTCGGATCGGTAGTCGTAGGGCGGCGCGCCATCGTCGGCGTCCACCACGATGGGGCCGAAACCGCCTTCCGTCCAGAGGATGTCCGCCCAGGTGCCCATGTGGCGGTTGCCCGCCGGCGGATTGGCGTCCGCTCGGACCTTGCCCTTCACGGCCACCTGGCTGTGGTCGAACAGGCTGGGCACCACGGTCTCGCGGTTCGAGGCGCTGTAGTTGCCCATGAGCATGAAGGTCTGACGCATGTTGCTGGTGCTGTTGGTCATGGCGGCGTTGCCGCGCACGATGCTCAGCGCCGGAAGCAGCAGCCCCACCAGCAGGCCGATGATGCCCAGCGTGACCAGCAGCTCGACGATGGTGAAGGCGCGGCGGTTGCCCATGGCGGTCTCCTGGGCCCCGGGGGCCCGTGATGCGCTTCGCGGGTGTGGGTTCGGCGGTTGCCGCATCAGCCCATGTTCATGGTCATCAGGAATTCCGCGTTGCTCTTGGTCTTGCTCACGCGGCTCTTCATGAGTTCCATGGCCTCGACCACGTTCATGTCGCTGACCACCTTGCGCAGGCGCACGATCAGGTCGTGCTCCTTCGGGTCCAGCAGCAGCTCCTCGCGACGCGTGCCGCTTGCGGCCACGTCGATCGCGGGATAGATGCGCTTCTCCACCAGCTTGCGGTCCAGGTGCAGTTCGGCGTTGCCGGTGCCCTTGAACTCCTCGAAGATGACCTCGTCGGCGCGGCTGCCGGTGTCCACCAGCGCCGTGCCCAGGATGGTCAGGCTTCCGCCGTGCTCGATGTTGCGGGCGCTGCCGAAGAACTTCTTGGGCTTGATCAGGGCCGCGTTGTCCACGCCGCCCGAGCCGATCTTGCCGCTGCCCGGCATGCCGTTGTTGTAGCCGCGGGCCAGTCGGGTGATCGAGTCGAGCAGGATGACCACATGCTGGCCGAACTCGACCATGCGGCGAGCCTTCTCCATGACCATCTCGGCCACCTGGATGTGCCGGCTGGCCTCCTCGTCGAACGTGCTGGCCACCACCTCCACGCGGTCGGGCGTGTTGCGGCGGAAGTCCGTGACTTCCTCGGGGCGCTCGTCGATGAGCAGCACGATCACGTGCACGTCCGGGTGGTTCTTGCAGATCGCGTTGGTGATCTGCTGCAGGATGACCGTCTTGCCGGTGCGTGGCGGGGCCACGATCAGGGCGCGCTGGCCGAAGCCCAGCGGCGTGACCATGTCGATGATGCGGGTCTCGAGCTTCGCGGGCTGATCGAGCATCTCCAGGTGGATGCGCTTGTTCGGGTGCAGCGGCGTGAGCGCCTCGAACGACGGCAGATCATGAAGGGCCTTCGGGTCCTTGCCGTTCACCTGGTCCACGCGCAGCAGGCTGAAGAAGACCTCGGTGTCCTTGGGCGGCCGCACCAGACCGGTGACCACCTGGCCCTTGCGCAGGCCGTGGCGACGAACCTGCGCCGGGCTCACGTAGATGTCGTCCGGACTCGCCAGGTAGCTGTACTCGCTGCTGCGCAGGAACCCGTAGCCCTCGTGCATCAGGTCGAGGGTGCCGGTGGCGGTCATCAGGCCGTGCTTCTGGGCGCGGCGCTTCAGGATCTCGAAGACCAGCTTCTGCTTGCTGAGGCCGTTCTGGTCCTCCACGCCCTCCTTCTTCGCGAGCTTGACCAGTTCCTCGCCGTTCATCTTCTGGAGGCCGGCCAGGTCCAGGTCCTCCTTCTTGGCCGCCTTGAGCTTGCCGCCCGACTCCTCCTCGAGCTGCCGAAGATCCATCTCCAACTGCTCGTCGGTCGGCACACTGCCAGGGGTCAGGGTCATCACAGGGGCCCAGGAGCCGCCGCCCCCGCCGCCATGACCACCGCCAGGACCCCCGCCTCCACCACCCTTCCGACGACGACGACGCTTGCTCATGGATTCTCTCTGCGATCCGGCGTGCGGCCCGCGGCCGCCGCCTGTGGGAAAAGTCCGAGTGCCGAGGCTCCGCACGGAGCCCTGCAGCATGGACATGTGCGTGGGACCCGGGAGCGAGCCTGGTGGGAACCATGGGCCCGTTCGGGAGCAGGTTCAGAAGCGTCGGGTCATGGCCCCGAGCCGCTCAAGCACCTGCATCCGCAGCGACGCCGGATCGCCGTCGTTGCGAAGCACATGATGGGCGGCCGCCCGCTTTCGGTCAAGGGGCCACTGCGCCGCCTCGCGGCTGGCCCACTCGTCGCCGCTCCAGCCTCGAGAGACAAGCACTCGGGCCTTTCGAACCTCCTCCGGTGCGTCGATGAACCAGATCTCCGAACATTGATCCGCCAGACCGGCTTCGAGGAGCAGCGGCGCGTCGATCACGAGCGCAGGGCTGGAGCCCGGAGCGGCGTCAAACAGCTTTCGCCGCTCCGCCTCGACTCGAGGGTGCAGGAACCCTTCGAGCCGCCGGCGCTCGGCGGGATCCTTGAAGACGATCGCCGCCACCGCCGCCCGATCGATTCGTCCGGATTCATCCAGGATTCCAGGCCCCCACCATGTCTGCAGCTGGGAAACCACCTCGGGAAGTTGGTACTGCCTTCGAATCAGGGCGTCGGAATCGCTCACGGTGCAGCCCGCCGCCGCCAACAGGGAAGCCACCTCGGACTTTCCGCTTCCAATGCCGCCGACCAGGCCGATCACAGGTCTGCTTGGATCTGGCCGCACGGTGCCGAAATTTACACTGATCTCGTCCGGGGCTGAATTCGGGCAACAATCGCCCCGTTTGAGTTGCTGCAAGTTCAGGTCGTGAATTCATAAACACCTGCAAATGAGGCTTTTGCGCTTCTGTTCCAATGACTTTTGCACTTTCTTGCCAAGGAAAATTTGCACAAGGCTGGAACCGGAGTAACGTGGCAGTGGATTCGAGGTGAAAAGGGATTTGTGCCCAAGGCACAGCACCAAAGAATCTGGTTTCGGAGGCGGAGGATGAAGTTCCGCATTCGATCCTTGGATCGGATTGGTTATAGGACATATTGAAGACTGAGGTCAGAGGTTGAGGTTGTTCTGGTGTGTCTCACCCGGCTTGGGTGCGCCGCCTCTGGCACTTGGTGACAGCACGGACCTTGCGGTGGTTGTTCCCCAACTTCCCACCCTACGGGCCAGGTTTGGCGGACTGATCTTTCATCCTCACTTTCCTTCACTTCCGAGGTACGCGAATGTTCCGGATCGCCTTCACCCCACTCTGCGTCACCCTGGTCGCCGCGGGCGCCCTGGCAGCCACCGAAGTCGGCAGCCGCCCCACGAGCCTCAACGGCATGCACTCCTCCCGCAAGGTCGCTGACCTCCGGTCGCCCTCGCAGGAGCCTCGGTTCGAACTTCCGGGCAGCGGGTCTCTCACGAGCTCGTCAACCCCGACCGTCACCGTCCCGTCCCCGGGCGCCGTAGCGCTCCTGGGCTTCGCGGGACTGATGGTGCCCCGCCGTCGGTTCTCCTGACCGGCAGCGGCGCGTCACTCGTCCTCAACTCACTTCCTTCCGGTTTCGGTTCGGTCAAAAATCCATTCAGAGGGAAAAGCAATGCTTCGTCACATCGTGATCGCTGCGGCCGCGTCCACCACGCCCGCCTTCGCCGGACTCGTCTCGACCCAGCTCGCCGGGAACATCACCGTCAGCAGCGGCCTGTTCGCCGGGCTGAAGGCCGCTCCCCACTCCATCCTGCTCGACATGAATGTCGACGAGAGCTCCTCGTCGAACAGCCCCGCCGTGGGCGCTTGGACCCTGTCGGTCGTGGATGACGCCAACATCACCATCTTCTCGGCCACCGGCTCCGGACGCCGTTCGCCCATGACCTTCACCAACGTGATGGTCGATGGCGTGGCCGCCCGCCGGTACACCATGGTCCTCGCCGGCGTCACGTCGGCGTCTGGTGGCCTCGCGGCCACCCCGACCCAGTACCAGTTCAGCTTCATCGCCAAGCCGACCGGTGCCAGCACCGTGGCAAGCTTCGGTGATTCCATCCGTGATGCTGCGATCGCGGCCCGCGGAAGCATTTCGGTCGCCGCCAGCGGCGCCCAGTTCGGCATGTTCGGCACCAACGGCTTCAGCGTCGTTCCAGCTCCTGGAGCTGCCGCCGTCGTCGCCGCCGCCGGCATCCTGACTGCGCGTCGTCGGGCTGCCGCCTGAATTTCAACCTGTTGTTCAAACCAGAAAACCTGAATCAGATTCATCCAAAGGGAGAGGGAAAAGCCATGAAGAACATCAACACCATCGTCGGACTCGCCGCTGCCGCTTCGTTCACCAGTGCCTCGCTCGCCGGCATGGTCTCCATGACCGTCGCCGCCGATTCCATCGGTTCCGGTCTCTACGCCAGCCACACCGGCGCCAAGATCACCATCACCATGGACATCAGCGACACCGCCATGGCCACGGACAACCAGATCACCTCGAGCTGGTCGATCACCGTGGTGAGCGCGGGGGGCAGCACCCTGCTCTCGGGCACGGGAAACTCCTCGTTCACGGTCTATGACCTGGGTGGCGCGAACTTCCGCATGGACAGTGCCCTCACCGGCGGCACCTGGACGGTCGTGGGTGGTCTGACCCCCGAACCCAATCTGATCCAGATCGCCTACGTGGGCATGGACACCGACACGCTGGTGCAGGCCATCACCAACTCCGCGGACACCGCCGACGGCACGCTCACCGTGGGCACCACGGGTGGCGATGGCACCGGAGCCCTGATCGGCATCTACTCGGTGGTGCCGGCCCCGTCCGCCCTGGCCCTGCTGGCCGGCGGCCTGGTCATGGCTCGTCGTCGCCGAGCCTGAACCGCAGCTTCATCACGAATCCACCCGCAGGCGAGGCCGCAAGGCTTCGCCTGCGGTCGTTTGGAGCAGGCTCCCATGACCGGGATCAGGTCTTCAGGCCGCGGCGATGCCGCTCGAGTTCTCGCATCTTCAGCACGATCATGTACTCGTACATGGCCTGCAGGCGGCAGTATGTGTAGCCGGCACGGCCGTCCAGAAAGCCCCGCCGCAGCACGAACATCCAGAAGAACTTGAGCCACGGCCGGAGAGGCAGACGGAAGCTGAACTCCTTCAAGGCCTGGCGTCGCTGAAACCGGTCCGAAGAGAACAAGCCGGTCCATCCCAAGCCGCGCTCCAGCGTCTTCATGCCCTCCATGGCCTCGAAGAGGCTGTAGCGATTGTGCTTGTCGATCCACTCCGTCAGGCCCTTCGAGAAGTTGTAGTGGTCGAACATGTGCTTCAAATGGCCTGCAGGGCCATCCATCCTGGGCACCGGATTCACCAGCCGCTCGAACCGGATCCGTTCAGGGCGGAAGAAACGCATGATCATGCCCGGCGGCATGGCATGGCGGATCCACTTCCCCATGAAGAAGTTGCGGCGGCCGCAGAACCAGGCGACCTCCGGTCGAGAAGGGTCCGCCGCGATCGCCTCGATCTCCGAACGAAGCTCGGCGGTCATCCGCTCGTCGGCATCCAGATAGAACACCCACGGGTTCCGGAAGCGGATGTTCTCCATGGCCCAGTTCTGATGGGCCGCCCAGTTGTCGAAGGGTCGCTCGACCACGTTCGCCCCCATCTCCCGGGCAATGACCTGTGTTCGATCGGAACTCAGGCTGTCCAGCACCACGATGTCGTCGAAACCCCGCAGCGCCTGAAGGCAACCCGCGATGTTCGATTCCTCGTTCTTGGTCAGGATGAGGATGGAGACGCCCATGGCGTTGAAAGCCTACCGGCGTGCATTGACCGGGTCACCGCCGGTCTCAACGGACCACGCGGGTCCAGGTGGTCCCCGCGGGGCCGTCCTTGATCTGCACACCGAGTGCCGCCAGCTCGTCGCGCACCTGATCGCTGGCCGCCCAGTCCTTGGCGGCACGGGCGGCGG
>CAIOTP010000089.1 GCA_903861235.1 uncultured bacterium
AACACGGCGAAGTACCTGCCCACCACAGGGCATTTCTACGAGATGGTCACCAGCGTGGCGACCCATCCGGCGGCGAAGACCGCGTCGGCCGCCAAGAACCTGTTCGGTCTCAACGGGTACCTCGCCACGATGAACACGGCCGAGGAGGAGGCGCTGCTCAAGAGCATCCGCAACGGCTACCACCTCTGGATCGGCGGCGAGGCCGACTACGTCACCCTGTTCCCGCGCACGTGGCGCTGGGTCACCGGGCCCGAGGCCGGCACGCAGATCTGCTACAGCCCCAACGGCGCCAACTGCTCCACGATCAACAACGCCTACACCGATTGGTGGAACTTCGATAACTCGGGCGGCAACGAGTCCTGCCTACTCGTCAATGCGAGCGGCGGCTGGCAAGACCTGCTCTGCAGCGGTGCCTACGCGTACTTGGTCGAGTACGGCGGCATGTCGACCGACCCTGCGCGCGTGCTCGGTGGCGCCAAGACGATCAACCAGCGTCCGGCAGCCACGTCTCAGGCGGTGGTCTGGTCGCAGCTTTCCAGCGCGCCGTTCGCCATCGGTTACCACTCGCTCGCTTATGACAGCGCTCGCGATCGTGTCGTTGCGTTCGGCGGGCAAAACTCAGCGGGCGTCTGGCAGAACAGCACCTACGAGTTCGATGGCGCCAGCTGGGTGACGAAGAGCCCCGCCACGAGCCCCTCCGCTCGTTCGTTCGTTCGGATGGCTTATGACGTCAACCGTGGAAAGGTGGTGGCCTTCGGCGGTGCGACGACCAACACGTCGTTCCTCCAGGAAACCTGGGAATGGGACGGCACCAACTGGACGAACCGCACCGCAGGTTCGATCACGGCCGCCAATACGCCTGGAGTCCGCTGGAACCACGGCGGAGCCTACGACGCCACCCGCGGGCGGTTCGTGGTCCATGGCGGGTCCAACCAGGTTTACAACTCGTCGTCCGGTCTCACGGATACCTGGGCGTACGACGGCACGTCCTGGTCGCAGGTGGCGAGCACGGGGCCCGCGGGCCGGAACGCGCACCTGATGGCGTTCGACAGCGTTCGAAACGTCTCGGTCCTGTTCGGCGGGCGTCTCGTCTACCAAGGCTCGACCTTCAACGACACGTGGCTGTGGAACGGGACGTCGTGGTCCCAGGCGACCGTCGACGGGGCAGTGACCTCACCGCCGGGGCGCAACTCCGGTGAGATGGTCTTCGACGCCAACCGCGGCCGCGCCGTCATCTTCGGCGGATGGGGAACCGGCACCACCGGGGTTCTCGGTGACACCTGGGAGTGGGACGGAACCGGCTGGACGCAGACCTACGCCACCGCCTGTGCGGGATGCCCGAGCGCTCGCTTCGCCCCCCTCGTCTACGACAGCGCCCGCAAGCGCAGCCTGCTCGTGGGCGGCATGGTGGTGACAAACTCCATGATCTCCGAGGTCTGGGCTTACGGTCCGGCGGCCAAGGCCAGCGGTACGCCATGTTCGGCGAGCAACCAGTGCTCGTCCGGCTTCTGTGTCGACGGTGTCTGCTGCAGCACGCTGTGTGGCGGCGGCGTGAAGAACGACTGCCAGGTCTGCAGC
>CAIOTP010000090.1 GCA_903861235.1 uncultured bacterium
AGGCGGGTGGCCGCCTCGTCGTACTTGGCCGCCGCCGCCACGTACTTGCCGTCCTTCTCCAGGATGTGACCGAGCATGACCTTGGCCTTGCCCGCCACTTCGCCGTCGGGGCTGGACTCCGCCACGGCGAATCGCTCCCGGGCCGAGTCCATGCGATCCTGCTGGAACGCGGCCATGCCGGCGATCAGAGCCGCTTCCTGTCGCTGGGGTGGCTGCAGTTCCCGCTGCGCCGCGTCCGCCTCGCTGGCGGCCTTGGCCCAGTCCTTCTGCTCGTAGGCGCGGCTGGCCTCGTCCAGACGCTGCTGCGGGCTCTGGCACGCGACCATGGGCAGCGTCAGGAGGAGGAAGAGGGCCACGACGGTGCGGTGGTGATGTCGCATGGTTGGGGTTACTGTATCGACTCGCATGGACCTTCTGCTTCGGATCCAGCGCCAGCTCATGCTGCATCCGTTGCGGCCGGTGGTGGTCGACGACCAGCGCACCTGGAAGGCGGGCATGCTGCTGGTGGCGGCCTGGCACATGGCCCGGGCGATCGAGCGGAGCACCGACCGGGACACGGTGGGGGTGCTGCTGCCCACGAGCGGTCTGTTTCCGGCGGCCCTGATGGCCGGCTGGATGACCGGCAAGGTGGTGGTGCCGCTGAACTACCTGCTCTCCCGCGAGGACCTCGAATACATCGTCCGGGATTCCGGGCTGGAGACCGTGGTCACGGTGGACCCCATGCTGGAGTACATCCACGGACCCACCGCCTCCATGAAGCCGCTCCGGCTGGAATCGATCCAGTTCAAGGGCCTGCCACCCGTTCGCCGGGCCAGGCGGCGGGGGCCGGACGATCTGGCGGTGCTGCTCTACACCAGCGGGACCAGCGGACGCCCCAAGGGTGTCATGCTGACGGCAGGCAACCTGGCCGCCAACGTGAGCCAGATCGTGCGCTGGGCCACCTTCGATCACCGGGACGTGCTGCTGGGCGTGCTGCCCCAGTTCCACTCCTTCGGACTCACGGTGCTGACCCTGCTGCCGCTGGCCATCGGCGCCAAGGCCGTCTACACCGCCCGGTTCCAGCCGAGAAAGGTGCTCGAACTGGCGCGCCAGCATCAGGTGACGGCGTTCGTGGCCATTCCAAGCATGTACAACGCGCTGGTGACCGCCCGGCACGGCGGTCCCGAAAGCTTCGCCAAGTTGCGCTACGCGGTGAGCGGGGGCGAGCCGCTGCCCGACGTGGTGGCCGAGAGCTTCCGTGAGCGGTTCGGCGTGCGGATCGCCGAGGGCTACGGCCTGACGGAGACCAGTCCTGTGACCAACTGGTGCCTGCCCGACGAGTGGAAGCACCGCAGCGTGGGCCGACCGCTTCCGGAGGTGAGGGAGCGCATCGTGGGGCCGGATGGCGGCGTGCTGGGGCCAGGCCAGGACGGCGAGATCCGAATCCAGGGGCCCAACATCATGAAGGGCTACTGGAAGCTGCCCGAAGAGACCGCCCGGGTCTTCGACGAGCAGGGCTTCTTCCGCACGGGCGACATGGGCCGCATGGACGCGGACGGGCA
>CAIOTP010000091.1 GCA_903861235.1 uncultured bacterium
ATCGGCGACCTGCTCTGGCATGGGATGCTACTCTGCGGCTTCCTAGTTTTCTTCCCTGTCGTCATCACCACCGTCGATGGGTTTCTCCGGCGCTGGGTCGACATCACGTGGACCTCCTTCGGTCGGTTCCAGAAACTCGATCCGCAACGGGTCAAGTGGATCTACTACGGCTTTCTCGTCGCCTACTTGGTCATGGCCGGCGCGTTTCTCAGCTTCGCCAATCCGCTCTGGCTCGTCATCGTCTCCGCCAACGTGGCCAACGTCGCCCTGGGTCTCAGCTGCCTCCACACGCTCGCCGTCAACGTCCGCCTGCTGCCGCCTCCGTTGCGCCCGAGCTGGCCATCCCGCATCGCTCTCGGGCTCTCTGGAGTCTACTTCCTAAGCATGGCCGGGCTCACGCTCAGCATCGCTCTTCGCAGCTGAGCCGTTCCCCAGTCGATCGCTCCGTCCAGCCTCCCCACCCTTCACGTCCCCGTCCCCATGCTGGTTATCAAGGAAGGCGGCCACCGCCTGTTCGAGTCCGATCCCGAAACGTCCCGCGTGGTCGCCGACTTGCTCGCCGATCTCAAGCTCCGCGGGCTCGCCGCCGTGCGCGATCTGAGCCGACGCTTCGATGGCTGGGATCCTCCCAGCTTCGAGCTGTCCGAGGGCCAGATCACCGAGTCCATCAACGCCTGCTCCGATCAGCTGATCCGCGACACCGACTACTGCCAGGGCAATGTCCGCCGCTTCGCCGAGGCCCAGCTGCGCACGCTCCAGCCACTCGAAATCGAATCCCAACCAGGGGTCTGGCTGGGACACCGCCACCTCCCCGTCCAACGCGTGGGCAGCTACATCCCAGGGGGTCGCTACCCGATGTTCGGCTCCGCCCAGATGAGCATCATCCCTGCCAAGGTCGCCGGGGTCGAAACCGTCGTCGCCTGCACGCCCCCGGTCCGCGGCGGGGGAGCCTACCCGGCCACGATCAACGCCATGAAGCGCGCCGGCGCCGACCGGATCTTCGTGCTGGGCGGGGTTCCCGCCATGGCTCTCATGGCCTACGGTATGGGGGTCGTCGAACCCGTCGACATCCTTTGCGGCGCCGGCAACAAGTTCGTCGCCGAGGCCAAGCGCCAGCTCTTCGGCCAATGCGGGATCGACCTGCTCGCCGGGCCGACCGAGATCGCCGTCATCGCCGACGACTCCGCCGATCCTGCCCTCGTCGCCTGCGACTTGCTCGGCCAGGCCGAACACGATCCCGCCAGTGGCCAGCTCTGCGTCTGCCTGAGCGAGGCCTTCGGCCGCGCCGTGCTCCGCGAGCTCGAGCGCCAACTCGCCGTGTTGCCCACCCGCGAGATCGCCGCCCAATCGTGGGCCAGCCACGGCAAGCTCTACGTCGCCGAGGACGCTGAGGAGGCGGTGCGCCTGAGCGACGACTACGCCCCCGAGCATCTCGAGCTCCACGTGCGCGATCCCGATTTCTATCAGTCACGGCTGCGCAACTACGGTTCGCTCTTCGTCGGCGAGGAAACTACCGTCGCCTATGGCGACAAGAGCATCGGCACGAATCACATCCTGCCGACGTCGCGCTCCGCCCGCTACACCGGCGGGGTCTGGGTGGGCAAATTCCTCAAGACCGTGACCTACCAACGCATGACGCCCGCCGCCAGCCGCGAGGTCGGCGAGGTCACCGCCCGCCAATGCGACGTCGAACGCATGGAGGCCCATGCGATCACCGCCCGCGTGCGGGTCAATCGCTACACCGATCC
>CAIOTP010000092.1 GCA_903861235.1 uncultured bacterium
GCCGCCGTTCTTCGTGTAGACCTGGTCGAACTCGTCCTTCACGATGCTGCCCACCGCGGCCTGCTGCAGTTCGACCTCGGCGATCCGCTTCTTCAGGGCCTCGGCCTTCGCCGGATCGGCGGCGGCCTCCTTGCGGAGCTTGGCCAGCTCGTCGCCCATGCCGCGGCCCTGCTGGGCGTCCATGAGGGCCTTCAGCTGGCTTCGGAGGTCCTTCAGGGCGGGAGTGTCGTTGGCGGGGTTCCAGGGATCGTCGATCTCGCCCCGGAAGTAGCGGAGGTACTGCTCGCCCCAGGTCATGGCGTTGATCCGGTCACGCAGGGCCTTCTGCTTGGCACGGTAGTCCGCGTCCTTGGACGCGTCCCGGGTGCCGATGGTGTTCGTGCCCTTGAACATCATGTGCTCGAAGAAGTGGCTGATGCCGGTGATGCCCGGCCGCTCGTTCACGCTGCCGACCTTGGCCAGCCAGCCGGCGGCGATCACGTTGGGCTGGTCGGTCCTGGGCACCAGCAGGAACTTCATCCCGTTGTCCAGGGTGAACTCCTGGGCGTCCACCTGCTGGCCGCGGGCGGAGAGGGTGAGGGCAAGAAGGGTGACGACGGCGAAAAGGCGCAGCATGGTTCAGGTTTCTCCGTGGGAGGTCCGAGAGCGCATCCGGAAGGCCCGTGAGGGTCCGGGGAATGCAGGTATACCCGGGATCGGACGAGCCGTTTCACCAAAGGACGCCGTGGATTCTTGGACTTGCGTCGATTGGGGCTACAGTACGGCGGGATGACCCGCTCCACGGCCAGAAAGTTGGCTTCGGCTCTGGTTCTGGCCTGCGCCGGGTCCGCCGCGGCCCAGGTTCGGGTCATGCACTGGAATGTGGTCGGCGGGTGCGGCAACATGGCCGCGCTGCAGCAGGCGCTGGCCGCCATGCACGCGGACGACAAGCCGGGCTGGGCCCAGCCCATGGACATCATGACCTTCAACGAGGTCGACGAGATCTCCTCGAACAGTTCGACCTCCTCGGACCAGCCCTTCGCGGCCCTCACCAACGCGATCAACGCGTCGGCCCCGGCGGGCGTGACCTACACCCTCGCCCGGTACACCAACCAGAGCGAGAACGGGGTGGGTGGCGCCCAGGCCATGTACTACCGCAGCGATCGGTTCACGGAGATCGTCAGCGGGCACAAGGACATCGCCACGGGAGCCAGCCGCTACACCGACCGGTGGCTGCTGCAGTTGAACGGGTACTCCGACGCCAAGGCGAGGATCTACGTGTACGGCTCGCACCTGAAGGCGAGCACCGGGTTCGAGAACGACCGCAACACGGGCATGACGGCGATCCGCAACGACGCCAACGCCCTGGGTGCGGGCACGCCGATCGTCTACACCGGCGACTACAACCTCTACAACAACACCGAGCCGGCGTACGTCACGCTCATGGCCGCCGGCAACGGCCAGGGCGTGGATCCGTACGGCACCGGCAACTGGGTGGGATCGGCCGGCGCCATCAAGCACACGCAGGCGCCCGCCCAGAGTCCCGGCGGTTGCCTGGTGGGGGGTGGCCTGGACGACCGGTTCGACTTCATCGTGCCGAGCATCGGCGCCGCGGACGGCAACGGGTTCTCCATGCTCGCCTCCACCATGCGGGCCGTGGGCAACGACGGCGCGCACTACAACACCGACATCAACGCGGGCAACAACGCCTACTTCCCTGGCCAGTTGCAGCGATCGAACGATCTGGCGGACGCGCTCTGGCTGGCGGCGGACCACATTCCGCAGCTGCTGGAGTTCCAGGTGCCGGCCAAGCTGTCGGCCCAGTTCACCACGACCCTGCCGGCCAAGGCGATCCGGGGAACCAGTGTGCCGCTCAGCGTGCAGATCCAGAACGTGGCTCCGTATGTCCACGCTTCCGGCGTGGACGACCTGACCTACGCCGTCAGCTGCACGGGTGGCGTCTCGGGAACCGCAGCGGGCACGGCAGCCCTGGCGCCAGCCATGACCAGCGTGTCCGTGAGCCTCAACACGGCCACGGCGGGCACCGTCACGGGGACCGTCACGGTCTCCAGTTCGAGCGAGGCGGTGGAGCCGCCCTCCGTCGCCCTGCCCGTGAGCGTGAGCGTGATCCGTCCGAGCAACCCCTCGCTCGACGCCACCGCCGACGTGGATTCCGCCAGCCTCTCCATGAGCGGCTCCCCGGACACCGGCTCGCTGACGGTGGACGGTCTGATCCGCAACGTGGGCTACGACGCGAGCCAGTCCAAGCTCGACGTGGATTCGGTGACCTTCAGTGGAGCCTCCGCATCCCGCTTCTCCATGACCCAGGGCATCGGCGCCGGGCTGACCACCGGCAACCGGACGCTGCGCTTCGCCTTCAACACCGCGGGTGCCACGCCCGGGACCTATGCGACCACCGCCACCATCCGGACCAGCGACGAGACCGCGGCGGGCGAGCAGGCCCGCAACGTGACCGTGGCCATTTCCGTCGAGATCGGCGGAGGCATCTTCGGGGATCTCGACGAGAGCGGTTCGGTCGACGCAGGTGACATCGCCTCGCTCCTGATCCGGTTCGGGTCCTGCGCCGGCTCCTGCCCCGAGGATCTCGACGGCAGCGGCGAAGTGGATTCCGGCGACATCGCCGTGCTGCTGCTGCTCTTCACCTGATCGCGGAGCGCAAGTCGGGGTTTCTCCCCTTGCTGAAGCCGGCAGGTCCGACGAGGCCAAATTTCGGATTTTGTTTTGAGCCCTGAGGCGAGAATGGGCTATTTTCATTCGTGATGATTTGCAATCGAACCATCCCGGCCGTCACGACCGTTGCCGCTCTCCTGGCGTCTCCCGCTTCGGCGGACGAGCAGCTGACCATCTGGGGCGACAACAGCTACGGCCAGGCGGACGTGCCCTCGTGGGTGGTGAACCCCGTTCACGTGGGCTGCACCCGGCGCACCGTGGCGGTGGTCATGCCCGATGGGACCATCGGTGCCTGGGGCTACGACGCGAACGGCGAGGTCTCTTCGGCGCCGTTTCCCGACCCGGGTGTGAGCTTCGAGAAGGTGTTCGGCGGCTGGGGCTTCACCTTCCTTGGACTGACGAACCAGGGCCAGCTGGTCTCGTGGGGCCGCAACAGCGTGGGCCAGGCGAACGTGCCGGCGCTGCCGGCGGGGAAGACCTACGTGAAGGGCGCGGTCGGCTTCTTCCACGGCGCCGCGCTCCGCAACGACGGACAGATCGTGGCCTGGGGCGCCTCGCAGCCGGTCTTCACCGTGACCCAGCAGGCCACCATCCTGACCGTGCCTGCGCTGCCCGCGGGCGTGGTCTACACCGATCTGGGCGTGGGCTACCGCACCACGATCGCGCTGCGGAGCGACGGCCAGCTTCGCGGGTGGGGCATCTCGCTCTACGGCGATCTGGACATCCCGGCGCTGCCGGCCGGCACCACCTGGACGCAGGTGAGCCTTGCGGGCACCTTCGCCGTGGGCCTGGGCAGCGACGGCGTGATTCGCGCGTGGGGCGACGACTACTTCGGTCAGGTCACCGCCAAGCCGGTGGCGCCGGCAGGCCAGACGTTCGTGGAGATCCGCTCCGGTGCGGATCATGCGCTGGCCAGGCGAAGCGACGGAACCTGGGTGGGTTGGGGCACCAACTACGACCAGGAGTCGAACGGCCAGCTCGTGCCGTCCGGCTCGCTGAGCCAGCTGATCGCCTCCGGCGGTTTCAACGTGACGCGTCACCCGGTGGTGGCGGCATGTCCGGGAGACCTGGACCAGAGCACGGTGGTGGATGCGGGCGACATCGGAAGCCTGCTGATCCTGTTCGGCGACTGCGCCGGCGGCACCCCGGGCTGCGAGGGCGATCTGGACGGCAGCGCCACCGTGGATGCGGGTGACATCGGCAGCCTGCTCCTGATGTTCGGCGACTGTCCCTGAAAAAGAACGCGGGCGACGCCGGAGGCGCCGCCCGCAGAGGCCGTGGTGGGATTTGAACCCACGAATCACGGATTTGCAATCCGTTCCCTTAGGCCACTTGGGTACACGGCCGGCCGGGGCCACACATGGTGGCCGCAGGGACCCTCGGCGTCAATCCGCACCGGCGCGTTTCCGTATGCTTCCCTCGTGCGGATTCCCGGACTCCTTTCCCTGCTCGTCACGGCCGTCGCCGGGGCCGCCGAGGTGGGCACGCGACCACCGCCACTCGCCGAGGGCTCGGTGCTGACGCGGGTCCAGGGCACCTTGGTCCAGGGCAAGGGTGATGAGGGCTGGCACTTCCGGCTTCGCGACGCGTTCGAGGGCGAGGCCGATCGCGAACTCGACCTGCTTCCCGCTGCCGCGCTCGAGGACATGGTGCGTCGGTTCGAGTCGCTTCCCCCCGGTGGGGAGGCTCGTTTCGAGCTCACCGGCACGGTCACGCTCTATCGCGATCGGAATGGCGTGGTGCCTTGGATGGTCGTGCCCGTGGCGGAGTTCGCCGCTCGGACCAGCCGTCCCGTGCTGCGGCCGCCGGGTGCGGCCGTGCCGGATGTGCCCGTGCCGGAAGTCGCCGTCGACGATGCGGAGTGGCGCCCACGGCCCTCGGATCAGCGACCCGCCTTCGGCAGCCGCTGGGTTCCGGTGCTTCCGGAGGTCCGCCGGCAGCTGGCCGAGCGGCCGCTCTCGCAGTCCGGCGAAGTGCAGTCCGACGAGGTGGAGCGACGGCTGATGGAGCGCGTGGGAGAGGCCGCGCGATCGCTCGACATGAGCGACGAGGAGGTGCAGGCGGTGCAGGAATCGGAGCGGCTGGTCGGGCCGCACGGCTCGATCGATCCCTTGCGTCAGCGTCCGTGGCTGGACGCCGACCGCAGCGTGCAGGACCGGCTGGGCATGGTCACACGGGATCCCGTCACGGGTGCCTGGCGATTCGTCTTCGAGAGCAGCCGCGGCGCCGTGGGCGAGCGGGAGGCCACGCTGCTCCCCGGGCAGGTCCTCGAGCGCCTCGAGCGATCGGCGCGCGGTCAGCACGGCCCGTTCGAAGTGGTGCTGAGCGGATCGATCACTCGGTACAAGGGGCGGGCGTACCTGCTGCCCTCCGGGTTCAAGCCGCTGCGGGCCGGCAAGGCGCTCGGTCGCTGAACCCGGCCGGGTCCGGGGGGCGGTACAGTTCCCCCCATGGCTTATCCAACCGCGACCATCGGCACCGAGTTCGGGGACATCGAAGTGGAACTGTGGGACGACGTGGCGCCCGGCCATGTCGCCAACTTCCAGAAGCTGGCTCGCAAGGGCTTCTACGACGGCGTGGGCTTCCACCGGATCATTCCGGGATTCGTGATCCAGGGCGGCTGCCCGCAGGGCACCGGCACTGGAGGCCCGGGCTGGCAGGTGAAGGCGGAGTTCAACAAGCGGCCGCACCAGCCGGGCACGCTCTCCATGGCGAGGAGCGCGCATCCGGACAGCGCGGGAAGCCAGTTCTTCATCTGCCTCACGCGCGAGCAGTGCCAGCACCTCGACGGCCAGTACACCGGCTTCGGTCAGGTCACCCAGGGCATGGAGATCGTGAAGAAGATCGCCGCCGTGCCGGTGGATCGCAACGGTCGACCCACGGGCGGCCTGCCCAAGATGACCAAGGTCACGGCGCCGGAGCCGCCGAAGAAGGGCTGATCGCAGGTCGGGCCGAGGCACCGGGCTTCCGAGGCGCCGCGGGCACCAGTTCCACCCGATCCAGCACGGGCGGCTCCTTCGGCCGCCCGGTGGAGGCATCACCGATGGGGGTGGCGGCGATGGCGTCGAGCGTCGACCAGCCGTCGGCCAGGCACCCGAAGGTGCAGTACTGGCCGTCCAGTCGCGCGGTGCCCTCACGGGACAGCGACACGTAGAACTGGCTTCCCGCGCTGTCAGGGTCGTCGCCGCGGGCCATGCCGAGCACACCGCGGTCGTGCCGGAGATCGCTCGGCTCCAGGCCCAGGTTCCACCCCGGACCGCCGTCCCCGGTGCCGGTGGGATCTCCGCCTTGCACCACGAACGGACGGCCCTCACGATCCAAGGGCACCACGCGGTGGAAGCTGGTCCCGTCGTAGTAGCCCGCCTGCGCCAGTCGCAGGAAGTTCTCCACCGTGGCCGGCGCGGCGTCCGGGGCGAGCACCACCCGCATGTCGCCCAGCGAGGTGTGCAGCAGCGCGTCGCGCGCGAGGGTCACGCGGAATCCGCCGGTCACCACCGCGTCCGGCGGCCGCCAGGCGGGCATGGCCTGGGCCGTCTCGGGATCGGCGGGATCCAGGGCGCGGTCTCCCCAGCCGACCACCCGCGTGTAGGGCTGCTGGTTCGAGGCTCGAATGGAGGTGACGGTGCGGACCGCTGGCGGGGCGCGCATGGGGGTGATCCACAGCGGAGCGCCGACCGGCGTCTCCCCCTGCATGAGCTGCACCCACACCGTGCGGTCGATGTCGCGGAGCGAGGGCACCAGCGCAAGCAGGTTCATCTCGCCGGGGATCACGCTCAGGTCCGCCAGCGCCCGCCCGTCGCGGTCGATCACCACGAGCGAAAGCGGACCCGCCAAGGCCTTGCCCGAGACGGTCACCGAAACGGGACCTTGGGGTCGGCACCAAGGTGTGTTCGTGCGGAGCGGCTCTTCGCCGGGTGGCGCGGTCGCCTCGGGTGCCGCCGCCACCTCCGGTCGCGCATCCGCCGGCACGGCGACGGTCGGCTTGGCTTGGATCGTCGTCGCGGGTTCCGGTGCGGGTGCAGCGCGGCCACGGGTCATCGACTCCCGCGCAGGACCGTCTCCCCCCACGGCCGCGCTTCGGCCCTTGGCCACGGGCGCCTCCAGCCGCGAAGGAGCCGTCGAGGTCGATCCGGCCGTCGCCGCCTGCGAATCGACGGTCACGATCTCGGGTTCGGTGCTGCACGCGGTCAGCAGGGCGAGCAGCAGGCAGGGGCCGGGGCATCCGTGGCGCATGGGGGCACTTTATGATCCGGTGGTGCCCGTCGCCTCGCCTGCCATCCGTGCCACCCGGCTGATCGTCGGCCTCGAGATTCATGTCGAGCTGGCCACCCGCAGCAAGATGTTCACGCGGGCCCCCAATCCGGCGCATCCCGATTTCGAGGGACGCGATCCCAACGCCCTGGTCGACCCGCTGGTCGCGGCCCTGCCGGGCACCCTGCCGGTGATGAACCGAAGGGCCGTGGAAATGTCCGCCATGGTCGGCCTGGCCCTGCACTGCACGGTGGCGAAGCGGTGCCGCTGGGACCGCAAGAACTACTTCTATCCGGACCTGCCCAAGGGCTATCAGATCAGCCAGTACGACCAGCCGCTCTGCAGCGACGGCTTCTTCGAACTTCCGTTCGAGGGTGGGACGAAGCGCATAGGCATCATCCGGGCGCACCTGGAGGAGGACACCGGCAAGCTCGGCCACGAGCTTCCCGGCGGCTTCCACTACGACGGAAGCCTGGTCGACCTGAACCGCGCCGGCACGCCGTTGCTGGAGATCGTGACCGCTCCCGACTTCGGCAGCGCCGACGAGGTGGTCGCCTTTGCCCAGGAGCTGCGCAATCTCTGCCGATTCCTGGGCGTCACCGAGGGCGTCATGCAGAAGGGCCACATGCGGTTCGAGCCCAACGTCAACATGGCCATCAC
>CAIOTP010000093.1 GCA_903861235.1 uncultured bacterium
GCAAAGCCTCCCAGGTCTCGAAGCGTGCGGGCTCCAGATCGCCCCACTGTCCCGCCAGCATGTCGTGAAACTCGACCGGCTGCAGGTCGAAGCGACGGACCGCCTCCGCCAGCGCCACCATGCAGGGCTGCGCGGGGTCGGGCGCTCCGCGGAAGGCCTCGTCGGTGGCGACGCGAAACGCCCGCATGCGTCGCTCCCGCTCCTCGCGGTCCGGGCCCACCTCGTCCGCAAGGTCGTCCGCCTGGCGCATCCATGCGTAGACGGCGTACATGGCCCAGCGACGGTCCTGCGGCGTGAGGCGCAGGCCCCACCAGAAGTTCCGGGCACGGCTCCGCGTGACGCTCTCGCAATGGCTCACCGCCAGGGCCAGCGCCGAATTCATGCGGCCCTCCGCGCATTCCACCACGCCCGTCCGACCAGCCACGCCTTGTGCAGCGAACCCAGGCGAGGCCGCCGGATGCAGGTCTCGTAGTCCCAGGCTCGCACCTGATCCAGCACCGCCCGACCGCCCGCCGCGAAGAGCCACACCACCGGCCGCGAGGAGGGCTTCAGCGTGCCCAGCAGGGACTCACCCCGGTCGAAGAGCGCTTCGGCATGGTCACAGAGCCCACGAAGCATCTCCCGGTAGGCCTGCAGGAAGTCACGGTCGGGCGCCCAGCCCCGCTCGGCGGTGGCGCGGAGCCGGGCCTCGAAGTCCGGGATGCCTGCGGAGGCCTCCGCGGGGATGTAGATGCGGTTCCGCTCCAGCAGGTCCCTCCGGACATCCTGCCAGTGGTTCACCAGCTGCAGCGCCGAGCAGACGGCGTCGGAGCGGGCGAAGGCGTCGGCGTCCCGGCGTTCGCCCAGCGTCATGAGCACCAACCGACCCACCGGATCCGCGCTGAGTGAACAGCTCTGCATGAGTTCGGCCTGCGTGGCCCAGCGATCCTTCCGGTTGTCCCACTCGAAGGCCTGGATCAGCCGGTCGAAGGGCTCCATGGGCAGGTCATGCCGACGGATGGTGGGCGCGAGCGCCGTGAAGACCGGATGGCGGGGCGCCCCCGCGAAGCACGCCTGCAGCTCGCTTCGCCACCAGCCCAGGAGTTCCAGCGCGCGGGCAGGATCCCCCGCCTCGTCACCCAGGTCGTCGGCCCATCGGCAGAAGGCGTAGATGGCGGCGAAGTCCTCGCGGACCGGCTCCGGAAGCAGCGCGGTGAGCACCGGGAAGTTCTCGTACCGGCCTCGGGCCAGCGCGGCACACCACGCCCGGGCCTGGGCCTCGCCCATGGTCTCGCATCGCTGCGGACCCATGCGGTCGAGAAGGGCCGTGATCGGCGCCTCGCTCATCGGCCCGGGCCCCCGCCGTGTCTGCGTCGCCGCCGAGCGGGCGGAATGCCCATCTGCTCGCGGTACTTCACCACCGTGCGGCGGGCGATGGTCACGCCGCGGGCCTTCAGCCGGGCGGCCAGCGCCTCGTCGGAGAGCGGGTGCGCCTTGTCCTCGGCGTCAACCTCCTCCTGCAGCATGGTTCGCACGGCCTCCCAGCTCACGCTGGTGCCGTCCTCGGTCTCGGTGCCGCCGGTGAAGAACTTGCGGAGCTCGATCAGGCCACGGGGCGTCTGCAGCCACTTGCCGCTCACCGCCCGGCTCACCGTGGCCACATGCACGCCCAGTCGGTCGGCCACCTCGGTCATGGGCAGCGGCTTCATGTGGCCGGTGCCCTGGTCGAACCAGTCGCGCTGTCGCTCGAGCACCACTTCGACCACGCGGAGCAGCGTGGAGCGGCGCTGCGTGATGGCGTCGATGAGCCAGCTGGCCGAACGGATGCCCTCCTGCAGGAACTTCCGCGTGGAGTCGTCCACGCCCTCGCGGTCGGCCATGGCGGCGTAGACCGGGCTGATCCGAAGCGGCGGCACCGGACCGTCGCAGAGCGCCGCCACGTAGCGGTCGGCCTGTGCGTCGTAGGCCACCATGGCGTCGGGGATCACCACGCTCGGCTCCTCGTCCACCAGGTCGCGACCCGGCGAGGTGGTCAGCCGCTTCAGCCGATCACGCGCGGCCTCCACCCGCTCCACGCTCAGGCCGCTGCGCTGGGCGATGCGGGGCAGCCGGTTCTCGAGCAGGTCCTCGTAGTGGTCGCGGACGATCGTGATGGCGTCGAGGACGGCCGCCCGGTCCTCCGCGGAAGGCGGCTCGATCCAGCGGTCCGGATCCAGGCGAGCCTCCAGCTGCAGCAGAAGGCTCTCGCGGATGTCGCGGGCTCCCACGCCGGCCGGCTCCAGCCAGGCCTGGACCTGCGGGAGCGCCTCCAGCAGCGCCGCCTCCGTGAACGGGCCGCCCGCGGCCTGGCCGCTCTGCCCGGCGACGGTGGCCAGGTCCGCCGAGAGCAGGCCGTCGTCGTCGATGAAGTCCACCAGCAGGTTGCCTGCGGCCTGGACCGACGGCGGGACCTCGGCCAGCTGCCACTGTCGCTGCAGCTGCTCGCTCAATCGCTCGCGCCGGGCCGGCGTGCCGGCGAGCATCTCCATCTTGGCCGTGCCGTCGTCGTCGCTCCGCGGGGTGGGCCGATGCCACGGGGGCTCCTCGAACTCGCGCTCGAAGGCCCGGGCCCGCTCGAAGTCGGCAGCGGTCTCGCCCACGGTCAGCGGCCGCTCCACCGGCTCCTCGTCCGGAGCCTCGTCCGAGGCGGGAGCGGCGGCGGCCCCCTCGGGCTCCACCTGCTCCAGGGTGACGTTCCGCTCCAGTTCCTGCTCGACCCGCTCCTGCAGCTGCGCAAGAGGCATCTGCAGCACCTCCATGCTCTGGATCATGCGCGGCGCCAGACGCAGGGTCTGGCCCGTCTTCAGGCGCTGGCTGGTCTCGAAGCGCACCCCGGGATGGTACGGGAACGCGGCGGAATCACTGCAGCTTGCGGCGCCCCGCGATGGCGTCCGCGAGCGCCCCGCGATGCGCGAACTCGATCTGGCTTCCCGCGGGCAGACCGCGGGCCAGCCTGGACACGGTGACGCCCAGCTTGGAGAGCCGGTCGGCCAGGTACAGGCCGGTGCTGTCCCCCTCCAGGTCGGGATTGGTGGCCAGGATCACCTCACGCACGCGCTCGCCACGGGCGTTGCGCTCCGGGTGCTCGACCCGTTCGAGCAGCTCACGCACGGTCAGCGTCTCGGGGCCCACGCCATCGAGCGGCTCGAGCCGCCCCATGAGGCAGTGGTAGACGCCGCGGTGCACCCCGGTGCGCTCCAGGATCCAGAGATCCTTGGGCTGCTCCACCACCATGACCGTGCCCGCGTCGCGTCGCACGTCGCCGCAGATGGCGCACGGACTGGCGTCCGTCAGGTTGAAGCACACGGCGCAGTGCCGCACCTGGCTCTTGACCTGCTCGATCGCCTGCGCCAACGCGGCCGCCTCCTCCTTCGAACCCTTGAGCACGTGGAAGGCCAGCCGCTCGGCGGTCCGACGCCCGATGCCAGGCAATCGGGCGAAGGCGTCGACCAGCCGTTGCACCGGTTCGGGGTGACCTCCCGGGGCCTGCGGAACCTGCGGCTTGGGGCGGGGCGTGGCCATCCTCGGATGCTACGCCTGGGGCTCGTCCGCCGGCGCCTGAGCCGGCGCCGCGGCTCGCCGTTCCACCTTCATGAGCACCGCGTCGAAGGCGTCGATGGCCTCTCGCACCAGCGGGTGCTGGGTGATGGACGCGTCGATGCCGTGCGTGGGCGTTGCGGCGGCCACCTCGGACTCCGTCACCGGCGTGTCGATGGTCACCTTCCAGCCGGGTCCAAGCACGCGGCGGACCAGTTCCTGCACCGGTTCCACCCGGCGAGCCGCGAAGGCCGCTCCGGTGCCGATCTCGCCGGAGACGCGAAGCCGGAGCGACCGGCCCTCCAGCCGGACCGGCTCGAAGGTCTCCACGATGGCGATGTCGCGCGCCGCGGTGACGGCCGCGCCGATCCGCGACCAGGCCTCGGCCGCGTCGGCGGGATCCGACGGCGGGCCCGCCACGGGCCGGGCCACCGGAGACTGCACCGTGACCGGCGCGGGCACGGGATTCACGGGCCCTGGCTGCGCCGTCGCCAGCTTCGGCGCCTGCGGCACCGCCGCCGGCTTCAGAGGTTCATGGACCTTTTTTTTTTCGCCACCGGCGGCGGCGGCCCCTGCGTTCTCGATCGGTTCGAAGGCCCGGTGCAGGCACAGGCGTGCGACCGTGGCATCGAAGACCGTGCGCGGGGCGCTGGAGGACCGGGCCGCTCGAAGCGCCGCCTCGCAGACGGCGATCAGGTGCACCAGTTCCTCGCTGCCGAAGGCCTTCGCCTCGGCGGCGGCTTCACGCCTGGCTTCGGGCGCCAGGTCGACCAGTTCACTGGCGTCGCCGCAGGTCCGAAGCACCAGCAGGTCACGGAAGCGGCTCGCCAGCAGTTCGAGCGACTGCTCCACCGCGGAGCCGCTCTCGAGCAGGCGGGCGGCGGCCTGCAGGCCTTCCTTGGCGTCGCCCCGCGCGGCAGCCGCGGTGATGGACGCCACCAGAGCGCCGTCCGGCAGACCCAGCGTCTCCTCCGCCAGCTTGGCCGTGAGCGTGCCGCTGGATGCCGCGATCAGGCGATCGAGCAGGCTCAACGCATCCCGCATGCTGCCGTTGCCCAGCTTGGCCACCAGATGCACGGCGGCCTCCTCCGCGGGCACGCCCTCCTGCTGCAGCACCGCCTTCAGGTGCTCCACGATGCGGCCCGTGGGAATGGGTCGGAAGTCGAATCGCTGGCAGCGGCTCTGGATGGTGGCCGGCACCTTGTGCGGCTCGGTGGTGCAGAGGATGAACTTCACGTGCGAGGGAGGCTCCTCCATGGTCTTCAACAGCGCGTTGAAGGCCGGGGTGGTGAGCATGTGCACCTCGTCGATGATGTAGATGCGGTACGGGCTGCGGGCGGGAGCGATCCCGGCCTTGCTGATCAGGTCCCGGGCGTCGTCCACGCCGCGGTTGCTGGCGCCGTCGATCTCGATGACATCCAGGTCCTCGCCGCGCAGGATGCCCTCGGCCACCGCGTCCGCCTGCTGCAGATCCCTGGAGGCGTTCAGCGCCCGCGCGAACACGCGGGCCATGCTCGTCTTGCCCACGCCGCGGGTGCCGCAGAAGAGGTAGGCGTGGGCCGTGCGTCCCATGGCGATCGCGTTCTGCAGCGTCCGGGCGATGTTCTCCTGCCCGATGAGCTCGTCGAAGCTGCGGCTGCGGTAGCGCCGCGCCAGCACGGTGTAGCCCCGGGGAGCTTCCGCGGGCTGATCCGCTCCGGCGATGAGGAAGCCCTCGGCGGGCTGCTCGCTGGGCGGGTTGTCCTTGCTCTTGCGCGCCACGCTTGCTCCTTGGATCGACGACGCGGAGGACGGCCAGGCTGGCGCCGGCGCGGGCGACGCCGCTTATGGCTGCTGCGGTCAAGCCCTGACCAGGTTCACGGGCCGTCCACCCGACGGGCCCGACCGTCCTCCGACGTCGTCGA
>CAIOTP010000094.1 GCA_903861235.1 uncultured bacterium
CATCCTCCCGCATGCACTCCAGCCTGGAGGGCATGGCCGCCAACTGCATGATGCGGATCCGCGAGCACAGCCACCAGGTCAAGATGGCGTTCAAGGAGCACGAGGAGCGGCTGGTCACCAACCAGACCGTGCAGGCGCGTCTCTCGCTCTGCGCCCTCTGGATCCACGCCATGCTCTGCTCGCTCGCCAAGCTCGACCGCAACCTGCGGGCGGGACTTGCGGGCGACCGGTTGGAGTACGAGATGTCCACGGTGCAGCACTTCCACGCCATGGCCAGTCTGGAGATCGAGGCCGAGATCCGCGCCCTGCGCGACAACGCGGACGCCTCCATGAAGCGCGCCGCGGCGGCGGCCCTGAAGTGGATCGACACCCTGCCCAACGCCCACTACGTCGTTCCCGAGCGCACGCCCGACGCCGCCCGCGGCACGGGCCTGCGTGCGGACCAGACGCACATCCCGCAGTTCGGCGCGGGCAGCATCTTCACCGGCGAGAAGGTCTCGGGCTGACCCGGACCGACCAGAACACGAGAAAGGACACGAACCCATGAAGCTCTTCGAAAGCCTGGCCACCCACGGACACGAGCGCGTCGCCTTTCACCACGACGAGGCCACCGGCCTGAAGGCGATCATCGCCATCCACAGCACGGTGCTGGGCAACGCGCTGGGTGGCACCCGCCGGTGGGCCTACACCGACGAGGCCGCCGCCATCCAGGACGTGCTTCGCCTGAGCGAGGGCATGACCTACAAGGCCGCGGCGGCCGACCTGCCCATGGGCGGCGCCAAGAGCGTCATCCTGGCCAAGTCCGGTGCCGCGCCCACCGAGGCCGAGGCTCGCGCCATGGGCCGCTTCGTGGACACCTTCTCCGGCACCTACATCGCCGCCGAGGATGTCGGCGTGACCCCGCAGTTCGTGGACTGGATGGCCCGCGAGACCGACCATGTCATGGGCGGCGATTCCGTGAGCCATGGCGGGGATCCCTCGCCGTTCACGGCACAGGGCTGCTTCAACGCCATGAAGGCCTGCCTGAAGCAGCTCGGCCGCAAGCCTGACTTCGCGGGCATGACCGTGGCCATCCAGGGCGTGGGCGCCACTGGCTACCGACTGGCCGATCTCTGCCGCAAGGCCGGCGCCACGGTGATCGCCAGCGACACCAACGCCGCCAACCTGCAGCGGGCCGTGAAGGAACTGGGTGTGCAGGCCTTCGACGGCGACATCCTGGCCGCCAAGTGCGACATCCTGGCCCCGTGTGCGCTGGGCGCCATCCTGAACGACCGTTCCATCCCCAACCTGAAGTGCCAGGTCATCTGCGGCACCTCCAACAACCAGCTGCTGAACCCGGTGGAGGACGGTGCCCGCGTGAAGAAGGCGGGCATCCTGTACGGACCGGACTTCGTGGTGAACGCCGGCGGACTGATCCGCCTGGCCGGCCTCTACCTGGGCATGACCGAGGCCCAGATCGACCAGAAGATCGAGCAGATCGAGCAGACCACCACGGCCGTGCTGAAGGAGGCCCAGAGCCTGCCCAGCGCCCACGAGGCCGCGGTGAGCTATGCCAAGCGTCGCATCGAGCAGGGCCGCACGAACAAGCCCCGCATGGCCGCCCAGCGCTGAGCGCACCGCCCACGGAAGTAGACTGGCACGGATCCGGAAGGAGTCAGCATGCCGATCAAGACCGTCCACACCACCGCCATCGAGCATGTCTCCATCCTCGACGCCGACGGCCGCTTCGACGAGAAGCTCGGCGCCGGGCTCGTTCCCGACGCCGACCTGGTGAAGCTGTACGAGCACATGTGCGCCTGCCGTCACCTGGACGAGGTGGCGTTCAAGCTGCAGCGTTCGGGCCGCATGGGCACCTACCCGCAGAACATGGGGCAGGAGGCCGCCAGCCTGGGCGCCTCGTACGTGCTCAACAAGGACGACTGGCTGGTCACCTGCTACCGCGAGAACTGCGGCCTGTTCTGGCGCGGCGTTCCCATGGAGAGCATCCTGCTGCACTGGATGGGTGACGAGCGCGGCAACGCCATGCCCCGCCCGCACCACGCCACCCCGATCGCGGTGCCCATCGGAACCCAGATGCTGCACGCCACGGGCCTGGCGTGGGCCGCCAAGTACCGCGGCGAGAAGCGCATCGCCGCCACCTTCTTCGGCGACGGCGCCACCAGCGAGGGTGACTTCCACGAGGCGATGAACTTCGCCGCCAACCTGGACATTCCGGTGGTCTTCTGCTGCCAGAACAACGGCTGGGCCATCAGCGTGCCCGGCAAGATCCAGTGCAGCGCACCCACCGTGGCGCAGCGGGCCGTCGCCTACGGCATGGACACGATCCAGTGCGACGGCAACGACCTGTTCGCCGTGGTGCACTGCTTCCGCAAGGCCGTGCACCAGGCGCGGACCACGGGCCGTCCCTCCTTCATCGAGGCGGTCACCTACCGCCTGGGCGACCACACCACCGCCGACGACGCCCGCCGCTACCGCGACCAGGCCGAGGTCGACGCGTGGCGGAAGCGTGATCCGATCATCCGTCTTCGCACCTTCATGACCGCCAGGAAGCTCTGGGACGACGCGAAGGAGCAGGCGCTGCAGGAGCGCGTGGAGCGCGAGGTGGCCGCCGCCGTCGAGCGGGCCGAGACCATCGCCGCCCCGGCGCGGACCGAGTTCTTCGACAGCATGTACGCCGAGCTGCCCGCCGACCTGGTGCTGCAGCGCGACACCATGCAGACCCACGGCATCGGGCAGGACCCGAGCCAGATCGAGGGAGCCGTGATCGAGCTTCCCGCCAAGCAGGGCCACTGAGGAGACGACCATGGCGAACCTCACCCTTGTCCAGGCCATCAATCTCGCCCTCATCCAGGAGATGGAGCGCGACGACCGCGTCATCCTCATGGGCGAGGACGTCGGACCCAACGGCGGCGTCTTCCGCGTGACCGAGGGGCTGCACAAGCGCTTCGGCGCCAAGCGCGTGGTGGACACGCCGCTCGCCGAGAGCGGCATCATCGGCACCGCCATCGGCCTGGCCATGGCTGGCCTTCGGCCCGTGCCGGAGATCCAGTTCGAGGGCTTCCTCGGACCCGCCTACGACCAGATCTGCAGCCATGCGGCACGCATGCGCACCCGCACCCGCGGCGCGTTCACCGTGCCCCTGACCATCCGCGTGCCGGTGGGCGGCGGCATCCACGCCCCCGAGCTGCACAGCGACAGCCCGGAGTCGATCTACATCCACACGCCGGGCCTGAAGGTGGTCATGCCCAGCAGCCCCTACGACGCCAAGGGCCTGCTCATCAGCGCCATCCGCGACCCGGATCCGGTGATCTTCTTCGAGCCCAAGCGGATCTACCGCGCCTTCCGCGAGGAAGTGCCCGAGGACGAGTACACCCTGCCG
>CAIOTP010000095.1 GCA_903861235.1 uncultured bacterium
CGGTGGACCAGGCCATGGCCAGCGAGGTGGCTCGCCGTGTCGCCCGCGAGGCGCTTCCGGTGGACCAGCGTCCATCAGGGTGGGACACCTTCTCGGGCCGGGTGGATGTGGAGACCGTTCGATCGGCCGTGCGCGCCCGCATGTCGGAAATGTCGGGGAGCGACCGAGACGCACTTCAGCGAAGCCTGGACCGCCTGGAACCCTTCCGCGGCAAGGGTGCGTTCGCGGCCGTGGCCCTGGCCGTGGGGCAGTGCATGGACCGCCTGGTCGCGGGTGTGCTGACGCTGGAACTCCGTTCCGCGAGCGCCGCACTCGGGGACCTGCTGTTCACCGTGCCCTCGGCGTTGTGGCGAGAGGACTGGTTCTCCGCCATCTTCCTGGCCGTGGCTCTGGGTCTGCTCACGGGCCATCTGGGCGCCGTGCTGAGCCGCATGGCGGCCGTGGATCTGGCGGGGAAGCCATCCATCACGCCCGTGCAGGCCTTCGACTTCGTCGCCCCCCGGCGGCTCAACCACGCCTTGGTTCCGCTCTGGCCGGCGGTGGCGTTGCTGGTGCTGATGCCGGTGGCTCTGGTGCTGGGCCTGCTGGGTCGAGTGCCGGGCCTGGATGTGATCGCGGGTGCGGCCTACGGGCTGGCGCTGCTCTTCGGAACGCTCGCGGCCGTGATCCTGGTGCCCTGGGTCCTGGCCATGCCCATGGCGGTGGCGGCCTCGGCGTGCGAGGGCTGCGACGGCCTGGAGTCCGCCCAACGCTGCGGCGCGCTGGTCTACCGAAGGCCGCTGCACGCGGTGCTGTACGCGGTCTGCGGCATCTTCGCCATCTGCCTGATCGCGTTCATCACCGATCTCGTGGCCACCTTCGCCATCGAGCTCACCGCAGGATTCGCGGGCATTCTGGCGGGTCAGGGCGCCATCGCCGAAGCGGGCGGAGCCCGCCTGCTCGCGTCCGAACTGCCCGCCCCGGAGTTGGCGTTCGGCGGTTCGATCTCGGACACCTCACGTTCGATCGCCGCGTCGTTGGTGGCGTTCTGGCAGGGCCTGCTCCAGTTGTTCGCGGCAGGCAGCGTGACCGCGGCCATCTTCACGGCATCCACCGCGGCCTACCTGGCCATGCGCAGGACCTGCGACAGTCAGGCCTTCGAGGACCTCTGGGAGCCCGACCGTCCTGCCGGCGTGCTGCCGGGCACGACGCAGGTCTGAGAGATCAGCTCAGGCCGCCCTTGAGCGGCCGCGAAGCGGAGAACTTGGCACGAAGCTTCGCCATGGCCGGGTCGTCCGGCCGGGCGGGCATGGCCGCAGGAGAATCCTTGCCTCCACGCCCCGCTGGAGCCGCGGGGCGATCCATCAGCGCCTTGATCGAAAGGCTCAGCCTTCGGCGGGCCGGATCCACGCTCAGCACCTTCGCGGTGACCACCTGATCGACCTTGAGCACGCGATCCACGCTGGGAATCCTGTCGTGGCTGACTTCGCTGATGTGCACCAGGCCCTCCACGCCGGGCGCCACTTCCACGAAG
>CAIOTP010000096.1 GCA_903861235.1 uncultured bacterium
CGGGTCGGTGAGACCGCCCATCCGGAAGGCCGGCGTGGGGCTGGCGGGACCGGCGATCACATGGCAATTCTCGAAGGCCCGGTCGAACTCGGCCTTGATCAGCCTGCGCACCTTGAGCGCCCGGCCGTAGTAGGCGTCGTAGTAGCCGGCGCTCAGCACATAGGTGCCCAGCATGATGCGACGCTGCACCTCGGGGCCGAAGCCCTCGCCGCGGCTCTCCGCGTACAGGTCGTCCAGGGACTGTCCGGGGCGTGCCTTCGCGCGGTGGCCGTATCGGATGCCGTCGAAGCGGGCCAGGTTTGCGCTCGCCTCCGCGGGCGCGATCACGTAGTAGGTGCTGATGCCCACGTCGGTCAGCGGCAGCTCCACCGGCACCAGGGTGGCACCGGCCTTCACCAGCCGGTCGAGCGAGGCCTGCACGCACGCGTTCACGTCGACATCATTGGCCTCGCTGAGATACTGCGAGGGCACGCCCACGCGCAGGCCGTCGATCGGCCGGTCGAGAGCCTCCAGGGGGTCCTCGACCGCGTTGGGGGCGCTCGTGCTGTCGCGAGGATCCACACCGGCCATGCAGGCATAGGCCAGGGCCGCGTCGCGCACGGAGTTGGCGAGTGGACCGATCTGGTCCAGGCTGCTGCCGAAGGCCACCAGTCCATGGCGACTGATCCGGCCGTAGGTGGGCTTGAAGCCCACGCAGCCGCAGAGCGATGCGGGCTGACGGATGCTGCCGCCGGTGTCGCTGCCCAGGGCCACGCCGCACAGGCCGGCCGCCGCGGCCGATGCGCTGCCGCCGCTGCTGCCGCCCGGCACACGGCCGGTGTCCCAGGGGTTTCGCACGGGACCCCAGGCGCACTGCTCGCTGCTGCTGCCCATGGCGAACTCGTCCAGATTGGTCTTGCCCATCACCACGGCGCCGGCGGTGCGGAGACGCTCCACGGCGGTGGCGTCGAAGGGCGAGCGATAGTGCTCCAGCATGCGGCTCGAGCAGGTGGTCCGCCCCAGCCGCGTGGCGATGTTGTCCTTCACGGCCACCGGCACACCCGCCATGGGACCCGGATCCTGCCCCGCGGCGATGCGCCGATCCACGGCCTCCGCCTGCTCCATGGCCTCCGCCTCGAGGATCTCGTGGAACGCGTTCAGCGCCGCGTTGGCGGCGCGTGCCCGGTCGATCGCCCACCGCACCACGTCCACGGCCTTGGTCTGGCGGGAGCGCACGGCGTCGCGCATGGCGGTGGCGTCGGTGAACGCGGCGCTCACGATTCCTCCGCCAGCACCTTGGGCACCGCCAGGAAGCGGCCCTCGACCGCCGGGGCGTTGCGCAGCAGATCCTCGATGGCCAGGCAGGGGCCCGGCTCGTCGGCATCCAGCCGGTTCGCATGGTCGAAGGGCGTGGTCATGGGCTCCACGCCCTCCACGTCGATGGCCTTCAGCTTGGCCACATGTCCGAGCACACCCGACATCTGCGAGCGGAGGGCCTCCAGGCGGTCCGCCGGAATGGCCAGACGGGCCAGCTTCGCCACATGGGCCGTCTCCTTCGCGGTCAGTGGGTGCGCCTCGCTCATGAAGGCGGCGAGTGTATCGGTGTCGCGAATCCACCCGCTACGCTCTCACGCATGGGCAAGTTTCGCAGCGACGGCCCCGTGATCGGGGTGGATCTCGGCGGCACCAACATGGCCATCGGCGTGGTCGACGAGAAGGGCCGCGTGATGGGTCGCTGCAAGCGCAAGACCAAGGCCATGGAGGGTCGGGACCGCGTGCTGGCGCGCCTGGTGGAGGGCGTCGAGCGCGCCTGCGAGGAGGCCAAGGTCCCCATGAAGTCCATCGCCGGCGTGGGTGTGGGCGCCCCGAGCGCGGTCGACTGGGACAAGGGCGTGGTGATCCACGCCGGCAACCTGGGCTGGAAGCGATTGCCGCTGCGCGAGATCCTGGAGAAGAAGCTGGACCTGCCCGTGGTGGTCGACAACGACGTGAACGTGGCGGCGTTCGGCGAAAGCCGGGTGGGCGCAGGCAAGGGCAAGGGTGACCTGCTGGCCGTCTGGGTCGGCACCGGCATCGGTGGCGGGTTCATCCTGGATGGGAAGCTCTATCGTGGACAACTCCACACCGCTGGCGAGATCGGCCACGTGGTCATGTTCCCCGGCGCCGGGCCGGGGCACCGGAAGCTGGAGGAACACTGCAGCCGCACGGCCATGGTGCGCAGCATGCTCATGCTGCTGGGCCACTACCCGGACTCCATGCTCCGGGAGTTCCTCAAGGGTCAGGACGAAGGCGAGCCCTCGATCGGCAGTGGCGTGATCGCCGAGTGCCTGCAGAAGGGTGATCCTCTGGTCACCTCCGTGGTGAACGCCTCGGCGGACCTGCTGGGGCTGGCCATCGCCAACTTCCTCACGGTGCTCAGCCTGCCCACGGTCATCCTGGGCGGCGGCGTGACCGAGGCGCTGGGCAAGCCCTGGGTGCACCGCGTGCGCGAGAGCGTGGAGCAGCATGTCTTCCCGTCGAGCCTGCAGAAGTGCGAGATCCGCGCCAGCGAACTCGGCGACGACGCGGGTCTGCTGGGCGCCGCCATGCTGGCCCGCGAGACGCTCGGCAGCCGCTGAACGTCCCGAACGAGGGACGGGCCTGTTTATTGGACTCGCATGCAGGCCTGTGGCGAGTCTCAGGCCTGCCGCGCCGGCGGCGCGTCGACCTTGCTGACCATCAACTTCACGCCAGGAACATGGGGCTCGAGCAGCCGTGCCAGCGTGGGCAGGTAGCCCCGCTCGGTCTGCGTGTGTCCGGCCAGCAGCAGGTCGCAGCCCCGAGCCCGTGCGGCGAGCTGGTCATGATGCCGGGCCTCGCCGGTCACGAAGAGCGTGCAGCCCTGGTCCGCGGCCACGGCCAGCAGCGAGAAGCCCGCGCCGGGCACCACACCCACTCGACGATGCTTCCGGCCGCGTCGGCGCTCCACCGCCTGGATCGAACCCGCGGGAAGCCGAAGCGCGGCTCGCAACCTTCGGGCCGCCTCGGCGGCCGTCACGGGTCGCTGCAGGTCCACCACGCGGCCGTGGCCCTGGGCGGGATCCGCGTCGCTTTCGAGCGCGTGGACCTCGAAGGCGGGCTCCTCGTAGGGGTGAGCCTGACGCAGCGCGCGCACCACCGTAGCGCGCTCGCGGCGGCCGCAGACCATCTCCAGCCTGACTTCCTCCACCCGTTCGAGCCGGCCGCGCATGCCCACGGTGGGGTTGGTTCGCTCTCCGCCGAGGAAGGTCCCATGTCCGGGGGACTCGAAGCTGCATTGCGTGTAGGCCCCGATGCGCCCGGCGCCCGCCTTCGCCATGGCCTCGCGCACCACCTGCACCGCGTAGGCGGGCACGAAGGTGATCACCTTCAGCTGCTCGCCAGGGCGGTGCATGGCCGCAGGCTCGATCGGCCTTCGCTCGCCCGCGCCAAGCAGGCTGCCAAGCCAGTCCGTCACGCCACCCCGCACGGCGTCGAGCGCCGTGTGAGGGCTCAGCAGCGCCACGCCCCGTTCGGCGCACTTCAGCAGCAGGGCCCCGCGCGGATCCAAGCTGGTCAGGCGCGAGATCGGATCGAAGATGGGCGGGTGGTAGGCCACCACCGCCTGGCACTTCAGGCGAAGCGCCTCCGCCAGCGTCTCCTCCGTCAGGTCGATGCACAGCAGCGCCCGACGCAGCGGGCGTGAAGGGTCGCCCATGAGCAGCCCCACCTTGTCCCAGTCCGCCGCCAGTCGCGAGGGCGCGACGGCCTCCATGGCCAGAGCCAGTTCGCCGATCATGCGGGCAGGCTAGCGGCTGGAGCGTCCGGGAGCGGCTTGCCGCACTCCGAGCACACGGTCGAGCCGCTGCGGCACGGGTAGCCGCAGTGCACGCACGCCTTGCGGATCCAGTGCAGCCGTGCCTCGCGCGTCCACAGCAGCACCAGCATGGGGCCGCACAGCACCGCCAGCATCACCGTGCCCGCCACGATCGACCACCAGCTGAGCCAGTCGCACCAGCAGTCGCTCTTCCGCGAGGCGAGGGCGTAGGTGGGCGCGGCCAGCGCCAGCTCCACGCAGGTGCCCGCGAAGAGCCATCGCACGAGGCGATGCACGCGGTCGGGTGGACCATGGCGACCGCCTCGGGCCAGCGCGCGAGTCCAGAGGAATCCCGCCAGGCCCCAGATGGCGAGCATCAGCCCGTAGAACTTCCATTCGCCCAGCGACCGCAGGAGGTCGTCCCCGCTCCAGTGTCGGGCGAGCATCCGAGCCATATCGAAGAGCACCAGCAGGATCGCCAGGGCCAGCAGGCCTCCGAGGCTGCCTGCGCCCACGATCGACCATCGCAGCGGAATGCCCGACGGTCGATGCCGTTGCATGCCGACCAGAGGCGCCAACATGAGCAGGGGAGACACGACCAGCCCGGCCACGAACGGCCACGCGAGCAGGGCCGCCTGAGCCCTGTTTTCCTGGAAGGCGAGCACGCTCGTCACCGCGACGATCGCGGACCACCAGACCTGAAGGAATTCCAAGAGGAACGGCGCCAGTCCGGGCATGCTGCCCGGGCCGTGATGGATCACCTTGCCCACGGCGACCGCCAAGGTGCCGAAGAAGGTTCCCACCAGCAGCGCGGTCACCCACATGCCGAGCAGCAGCCCGGCAAGCACCGCGACCCTCCGACCGCCGTGCGCGTGGGCGATCGAAATCACGCCGTGGCTCGACGAAGCTCCGTCAATCCCGCTTTCCGCCGAAGATCATGGCCAGGCGGAACACGAGCTTCAGGCTCTCCAAGTAGATCCACACCAGGCTCACCACCAGCCCATAGGCCAGGTACCACTCCGAGCTGGACGGCACACCCGCGGCGACCGCCTCGTCCACCTGCTGGATGTCGGCCACCAGCGTGAGTGCAGCCACCACCAGGATCACGCCGTTGATGGCCAGTCCGATCAGGGCCGCGTTGCTGGAGCCGGTCTGGGTGGGAAGGCTGATGAACGCCGTGCTCACACCGAACAGGCTGAGCACGAAGGAGACCAGATAGGTGATCGCGATGCCCAGCACCGCGCACCACAGGATGAACGCTCCGCGCTGGCTGATGCGGATCGCGCCGCTCCGGTACAGGATCAGGCATGCCGCCGTGACTCCGGCGGTCACCAGGAACGCCTGCAGGGCCACGCCACCGGTCAGCTGGATGCCCTTGGCGGCCAGCATGCGGTCCAGCACCAGCGAGATGGCGCCCAGGAAGAAACCCTGGCTGGCGGCGTACACCGGGGTGAGCACCGCGGCCCAGGCCGGGCGGCCCCAGAGGGCGAAGCCCACCGCCAGCGACGCCACGAAGGAGACCAGGTTCACGATCCCCAGCAGGCCGGGGTTGGCCGCCACCACGGAGTGCCCCATGGCTCCAAAGGCCACCGCCACCGCCAGGCAGAGGCTGGTCTTGTTGATGACCCCGGACACCGAGGCGGCGTCGCGGCTTTGGGAGGCGTTGCGCAGGGCGGGACCCAGACGGCCGTCCGCCAGCACCGGATTCGAGGATTCGAGAAGGCTCATGGGTCGGCATTCTAGCCCCTTCGGAATTCCGCCTTCCATTCAGGTGGCGCGAACTTGACGCGGGGCGTCCCAGAATCCATCGTTCAGGCGTCCCTCGAGCCGATACAACGGGAGTCGGTTCCTTGGACACTGGGTCGCCGTTTCACAGGGGTCAACACCTTGAAGCACGTTCCGAACGCCGCGCAGCGGCAGCCGTCCGAGTCAGGTTCGCACCAGGTCAAGCAGGAGGTCGGCACGGGGGGTGGTTCCGCCACGCGGAAGCACTTCGTGCTGGACACCAACGTGCTGCTGCACAACCCGAACTCGCTCTACAAGTTCGACGAGCACGAGGTGGTCATCCCGCTCCAGGTCATCGAGGAGCTTGACCAGTTCAAGAAGAACAACGACGAGACCGGTCGCAACGCCCGCTCGGTGATCCGGTCGCTGGACAAGCTCCGCTCGATCGGCCGCCTCTTCGAGGGCGTGGTCTGGAACGAACAGGGTGGCGTGATCCGCATCGAGCGGTGCGACCGCACCACGCCGTTTGCGCTCGACCTGGACAGCGCCGACAACCGCATCCTGGGCGTGGCGCACCGCCTGCACGAGGCCGGCAACCGCACGATCTTCATCAGCAAGGACATCAACGCACGCGTGAAGTGCGACGCGCTCGGCATTCCGAGCGAGGACTTTGAGGCCGACCGCGTGGACGCGGACTGGCTCTACACGGGCTACGCCACGCTGAGATGCCCGGGCGACACGATCGACGAGCTCTACCAGGAGCGTCAGCTGAGCCTCGAGCAGCTCGAAGGCCTGGTGCTGAAGACCCCCGAGGGGATGGAGCTGGCACCGCATGACCTGGTCGCCAACCAGTTCGTGGCCCTGCACGACGACGCCGACGAGAGCCACACCGGTCTGGCCCGCGTGCTGGCCGACACCGGGCACCTGATCCCGGTGGTCGGGCCGCGCAAGCCGGTGTACGGCATCATGGCCCGCAACCTGCAGCAGACCATGGCGCTCGACCTGCTGCTGGACGACGAGGTGCGGCTGGTCTCGCTCATCGGCCCCGCCGGCACCGGCAAGACGCTCATGGCCATCGCCGCCGGCATGCACAAGGTGTTCCGCGAGGAACGCTTCGACAAGCTGCTGGTGGCCCGACCGATCATGCCGCTGGGCCGTGACATCGGCTTCCTGCCGGGCGACAAGGACGAGAAGCTGAGCCTGTGGATGCAGCCGATCTTCGACAACGTGAGCTACCTGCTCAGCACGCGCGGTGGCGGGGGCAGCGACGCCGACAGCCGAACCGCCGAGCAGCGCATGGACCAGCTCGTGGCCGGCGGCAAGCTGGTCATGGAGCCGCTGACCTACATCCGCGGACGCAGCATCCCCCACCAGTTCATGATCGTGGACGAGGCGCAGAACCTGTCGCCCCACGAGGTGAAGACCATCGTGAGCCGCGTGGGCGAGGGGACCAAGATCGTGCTGGCGGGCGACATCGGCCAGATCGACAATCCCTACCTCGACGCCGCCAGCAACGGTCTCTCGCACCTGATCGAGCGCATGAAGGGCCAGCGCATCGCGGGCCACGTGACCATGAGCAAGACGGAGCGCAGCGAGCTGGCCAGCCTGGCGGCCGACATGCTGTGACCGGCGGCGGCGGGTCCGTCAGGAACGGGCGTGGCTTCGGCGCGAGCGGGCCAGGTCGGCCGCCACGAGCGGAGCGTCGGTGGCGCTGGCGGCGAAGCCATCGGCACCGACCACCTTCCACAGGTCCGGCACCATGTTGAACGGCATGCCGCCCACCATGAAGGCTGCGTCGGGCGCCTGACCCTCCTCCTTCACGGTTCGGATCAGGTGGGCCACGCTGCGAATGGCCAGGGGGGTGCCGGCGCTGACCGCGATCACGTCGGCAGGGCCGCGGTGAGGCTGGGCGCCGGCCACGGCCGCCACCTCGTGCGAAGGCATGTTGGCACCCAGGCATTCCACATGCCAGCCCTCCACGTCGAGCAGGTCGCTCACCATGCGGATGCCCAGTTCATGCATGTCGCCGCCGGCGCTGCACGCCACGGCCACCAGCCCGTTGGCGGGCTTGCGGCGGGCCTGCCCGCGAAGGCGTGCCATGATGGCCTGCGTGGCCGCGGTGCAGTAGTGCTCGTCGGCGATGCTGGCTTCCTGCATGTGCCACATGCGGCCGATCTCCTGCATGGCCGGAGAGATGATCCTGGTCAGGATCTCGGCCAGCGTGGCCCCGCCCTCGAGCTGTTCATGGACGATGCGCTCCGCCTTCTCGCGGTCGCGCTGCAGCAGCTCCAGCAGGTAAAGGCGGGAAAGCGTGCCCTCGTCGGCCAGGCGGTCGAGTTCGCTCGGCGGAGGCATGACCTTGTTCTTCGTCTCGCTCAGGGCGGCGTCGATCATGGGCTCCGCGCGGCGCACGATGTCGGCGGGCAGGTTCTCCCGGACCACCTGCTTCAGCGCGTGAAGGCTCCGCTCCACATCCTGCTCGCCCATGTCGCGGGCCATGAAAGCGGCTCGGCTCCAGCTGGCGTGAGCGGTGAAGATGGCGGATCGGTCGGCGGCCAGAGCCTCGACCAGGTGGGCCACCCGCGACTGCACCTCGTGCCGCCACATGCGACGGCTGTCGCCGCCGTAGCGGATCTCCATGTCCGGATCGTCCGTGTGGATCTGGTCGACCGTCCATTCGGCGACGGCCCGGGCGACGGCCTCGAGGGCCTCTGCGGCTTGGAGATGGGCGGGATCCACGGGACCTGAATTCGACCGCCGGGGGCGTCGGATTCAACCCCGTCCCACGAGCGTCGGGTTATGGAAACCCTCGAAAACAAGCGAGATGAGGGCGGTGTTCACCCCCTCAGGCGATGCCGGGCGGGTTCCTCCGTGGACATCGCCCCTTCCGTGGCCGCCAGACGGCCGGTCAGCTCGGCGTGCCGCTGGCGGTACTGCAGCACGGTGGTCATCAGCGTGGCATGGCTCCAGGTGAGTGGGCTGACCGAGATCTGGGCACCCGAGTAGGGGTCGTACTGCTCCGCCAGCACGCCACTGCGGGCGGCCCGCCAGTGGGTCCACTCCACGTAGTCGAGCGCCTCGCGAAGTTCCGACTCGGTGGTGGCCTTGGCGATGATCCACTGGGCGTACCAGAGCGTGCAGATGATCCAGGGGTTGCCGGGCACCTCGTGAAGGGCGTGACGCTCCACCTGGTGGTACGGGTCTCGCTCGTACCGGGCGATGCCTCCCACCTCGGTGCGGACCCAGAGCCGCTCGCGGATGGCCTGCATGTGGCTGGCCACGCGAGGGTCGGCGGCGTCCAGGGCGCCGAACGCGAAGAGCGCGTAGGCGGAGGCGTCCAGCGTGAAGTCCAGCCGGTACCCGCCGTCCTCCTGGGGGACGGCGCATCGCGCGAAGAGCCTCCGCTCGGGATCCCACATGTGCCGCAGCATGGCGCCGCGCATGCGCTCGGCGCCCTCGCCGAACTCGGCGGCGCGGTCCATGGCACCCATGTCGCTGGCGAAGTTGCTCGCGGCCTGCAGCGCGCCGATGGTGGCGCAGACGGTGAACAGGTGCACGCCGCGACGCTCCTCCCACAGGTCCCAGCTGGGCATGGGCAGGCCGGCGTGGTCGCGATAGCTCAGCATCCAGTTGGCCGTGTCCACCACCAGCGGGTTGTAGAGGTTCTTGATGAACTCCACGTCGCGGAAGGCCAGGAAGTGCTTGCGCAGGGCCCAGGTGACCAGCGCCGTCTCGTCCTGCTGGATCGGCAGCCAGCGGCCCTTCTCGGTGAGCCACGGGTGCCAGGTGCTGGCGAAGGTGCCGGTGGGGTTGTACTTGTGCAGGAAGTAGCCGTCGGGGTGGCGGACCCGCTGGCAGAAGGCGAAGAAGCGCCGGCTCAGCTCGCTGTGGCCGGCCAGCGTGAGGGCGTGGGCCACCAGCGCGCCGTCCCTCGGCCACATGTAGCTGTAGGTGTCGCCTGCGAAGTGCGTGATGTCGTAGTCGTTGGCCGCGATGATGGCGCCGCCGTTGTCGATCTGCGTGCGCACGATCAGGGCGCTTCGCCGATGCAGGTTGGCCAGGTGATCGGGCAGGGGATCGTTGGGCACCGCCTCCTTCTGGCTCCAGAGCCGCCAGTACGCCTCGGTGCGTTCCATCATGCGCTGGGGGGTCTTCAGGCGCACCTTGTCGTTGAGCTGACGGACCGCCTCGTGGCTGGAGCCCGCGGCGATCCAGTAGGTGCAGACCTCGCTGCCTCCCGCGGGCACGGTCAGGTGGAAGCCCACGGTGCTGTCCACGCTGCCCTGTGCGATGGCGTTGCGGCTCAGGAGACCGTCCTCGGCGTCTCGCCAGGTGCCTTCGGCGTCGCCGATCCGCTTCTGGCCGGTGGCCCAGCTGCCGATGCCCCAGCCGCCGGGATGCACGCCGTTGAAGAGGAAGTATCGTTCGTCCTTGTAGTGCACGAGGCCGCTGGTGGAGGGGTCGAACGCCACCGTGTCGCCCACCGGACTCTCGCCCACCGAGAGGTCCGCGTGGAAGAACACGCGGACATCGCGGGCTCGCCCCAGCAGGTCGCACACGGTCACGCGACGGAAGAAGACGGGGCTGAAGTAGTCGACGGCGTCATGGCAGACCAGCTCCAGGCCCAGCCGCTCGTGCCGCAACCGGACATCCGTGACCAGCGAGTCCCGCTTGTAGGACATCTCCCGGGTCCATCCCGAACTGTCCACCCAGGCGAAGTGTCCGTCCGCCCAGACGCCGAACCGCTGCAGGTGGCCGCAGGTGTGGTTGGGCTGGCCCACATGGGGCCAGTACAGGTCGCGGATGCGGTACAGATCGTCGAACGCGACCAGCATCTCGCCGTTGCCGATGGGAATGTTGCGTGGCATGGGTGGGACTTGGACTCGCGGCGGGGCGGGGGTGCCCAAGAGATATCGGATTCAGCCGGCGGCGGGTGAAGCGCCGATCGCCCGGAATTCCGACGATGGTGCGGGAATTCAGCCCTTGAAGGGGCCGAACACCAGGCTGGTGTTGTGGCCACCGAACCCGAAGCTGTTGTTGATGCCGTAGCGCACCGCCCGCTGCTGGGGCTTGTGGGCGACGAAGTTCAGGTCCATGCCTTCGTCCGGGGTGTCCAGGTTGATGGTGGGAGGCATGACCCCTTCCCGGATGGCCAGGATGGTGGCCACGCTTTCGATGCCGCCCGCGGCGCCCAGGGCGTGCCCGGTGACGCTCTTGGTGCTGCTCATGGCCAACTTGGCCGCGTGGGCCCCGAAGAGCCGCTTGACCGCGGTCACCTCGGCCTTGTCGCCCAGCGGGGTGCTGGTGCCGTGGGCGTTGATGTAGTCCACGTCGTCGATGTTCAGGCCCGCGTCGCGAAGAGCCGCGGACATGCTGCGGAAGGCGCCGCTGCCCTGGTCGTCCGGGGCGGCGATGTGGTACGCGTCGCCGCTGCAGCCGTAGCCCAGGACCTCCGCGTGGATGCGGGCGCCGCGCTTCCGGGCGTGTTCGAGGTCCTCCAGCACG
>CAIOTP010000097.1 GCA_903861235.1 uncultured bacterium
CACAGGCGCTTCTGCATCTGGTTGAAGGCCTGCATCACGCGCTCACGTGAGGCTCGGCCGGAGCCCGCTTCCACGATCAGCCGCCAGGTCCGGGCAGCCTCGTCGCGGCGATCCTCGGTCCAGAGCGCGTCACCCAGGTGATCGAGACTCTCCAGGCTCGGCGCGTCGCCGGCTGTGGCCTGGCGGAGCCGCTCCACGATGTCGCCGGCCTTCCCCGTGGGGGGAGACCGCATGTAGTCCCACCAGGCCGCGGTGTCGAGGGTGCTGGGATCCCGCGGTCCCGCCTGCACGGCCCGACGAACCAGTTCGGCGGTGCTGTCATCGAGCACGCCTCGCTCGATCCGCAGCCACGCCAGGTTGTTGAGCGCGGATCCAAGGTCCGGATCGACCTCCACGGCCCGTTCGAAAAGCCGCTCCGCCTCCATCTTCCGGCCGGCGATCAGCAGGCTTCCTCCCAGTTCGTTCAGATCCTCCGCCTCGGACGCCTCGGCCCGGTCGGCCAGCAGCGCCGATCGCTCCGCCGTTCGCCAGTCGAGAAGACGTCGCTCGGCCGCCTGGCCGTCGCCTCGCGCACACAACAGGGCGAGGAGCGCCCGCTCCATCACGCGTCGATCCGCCCGCTCCACCCTGGGCAGCGCCGCCAGCAGCAGGCCCTCCGCCCGAGCCGGCTCCCCCTCGTCCAGAAGGAACTGGGCGGCATCCAGCAGACCAGCGGCCTTCCACGGCCTCATGCACGCTGCCGCGGTGGCCGCCGCGTCCGCTTCGCTTCCCGTGAGCATGGCGGCGGCCAGCAACTGGGCACTGGCGCCCGGCAGCGACATGGCCGCGCGCCCGCCTTGCGCGATCAGGTCCCGCCGAGCCGGCGTGGAGCGTGGGACGCGCAGGGCGACCGTCATCAGGGTGAGCCGCTGGGAGGGCGTGAGATCCGGCAGGGAGACGAGTGCGGAGAGCGTCTCCACGGCCAAGGTGGCACGGTCCGCCCGGAGCGCCTGCTCGGCGCACTCGAGCGCCGCGCGCGGGCCGGATCGGCCGTCGCAGCCGGGGGCGATCACGCTCCACGCCTCCTCGTTCCGCCCCGCCACCGCCAACGCTCGGGCCCAGGCGCGGCGCCTCGCGGCACTGTCGGGATCTTCCTGGCTCGCTTCGCGGAGCAACTGCACCCCCTCGGTCAGACGGCCCTGCCGCGCCTTCGCGCTCACCAGGGCCTCCACCACGGCGGGCGCCGCGGGACGACGGGCCCGCAGGCGCTCGAGCCACGCTTCGGCGTCGGTCAACTCGCCCGACGACGCGGCGGCGGCCACCAGCGCGGCCGCCACGGGCACATCGGTGGGGTCCTCCAGCAGCAGCGCGCGGAGCGTCTCCACCACGGGCTCGCCTTGGCCCAGCTGCACGCGGCGAAGCGCCTCGTGGCGGTCCCACTCGCGACGAGAGGCGTCCCGGTCCTCCCCGAGGACCGTCAACTCGGCCAGTTCAGCCTGCACATCGGCGTCCGCGGGCGCCAGATCGAGCATGCGGCGGGTGGCCGTCTCGCTGCCCGGAGCGCACTCCCAGGCGCGCTCGGCGGAGATGGCGGCCTGGGCTCGCCACGAGGCGTCGGCCTGTGGATCCTCCCCCTGGACCCCGGCACGATCCGCGGCGGCGCGGGCCAGCCAGGCGCGAGCGTCGCGAGGATCGATCTCGATGGCACGCTCGGCCCAGCGGCGCGCCTGCTCCGCATCCGCCAGCGCCGTCATGGCCTCGGCCGCAGCTGCGGCCACCTCTGCCCGATCGGTCCGTTCGGGAAGCACGGACATGAGCCGACGACGATCCTCCATGGCGCCCGCCGCGGCCATGGCGGCAGCCAGCAGGGCCGGACGGTCACGCCAGGCCGCCACGCCCTCCACGGCCCGCCACGCCGCTTCCGGGTCGCCACCGGCAAGTTCGAGACGAGCGAGCAGCAACGCACGATCAGCGTCCAGGCTCGTGCCGGCCGGGGCCAGCGCCTGACGCCACTGCGGCACCGTGACGGCCGTGCCGCGGATGGCGATCGCGATCCGCTCCGCCGCAGAGGGGTCGAGAGCGGTCCATCTTGCAGCCACGGCGGCCGCCGGCTCCGGACCGCCGCTCTGCACCAGCGCCGACAGGAGCGAAGCGGTGTCCACCATGGAGGCCGGCGCGCACTCGGGCGGCTCCGCCGCCAAGGTGGCCAGCGTGACCAAGGACCTGCGGACCACGGGATCGGCGCGCGGCTGCAACACGGCGTCGATCCCGCTCTCCGGCCACGCCGAACGAAGCACCTTGACGGCCTCGGGAAGCCCTGCATGACCGGGCGCATCGGCGGGACAGGCGTCCACGATCGCGGCGAGCGCCGCCCAGCGACGACCACCCTTCAGCAGCACCCAGACCAGCCGGGGCAGCGCCACGCGGTCCTCGGGACCCACGGACGCCAGCGCCTCACGGCAACCCGCGGCGGCGCGCTCCCAGTCGCCCAACGCCTCCCGGCACTCGGCGGCGATGCGATGCAGGTCGCCGGTCTGCCGCCGCATGGCCGGCGCCACCTCGCCTCCGCCCGCCAGGTCGGCCGACTGCTCCAGGCACTCGGCCGCCGCTCGAAGATGTCCCAGCTCGCGCAACGAGAGCCCAAGTGCCACCTGCTGCGCCACGGCCTCGCCGGGCGTGGCCTCCGGCGCCTCGCCCACACGGCGAAGCTGCCGCAGGCGAAGCAGCCTCTCGGCCGCCTGCAGGGGTCGACGCGCCGCGGCGGCATCCAGGCCACCTGAACCGAGCGCCTCGGGATCCGTGGGCTCCAACGCCAGCACGCGCGTCCAGGCCTCGCTCGCCAGATCACGTCGGCCGGCGGCGTCGAAGACGCGGCCCAGCTCACGCCACGCGCCCGGATCGCGAGGCACCTTCCGGACATGCTCGAGGAGCAGCCGCGACGCGGCCTCGAGGTCACCGCGCTGAGCCACCGCCCGGGCCGCGAGCACCACTTCGGAGGGCCCCCGCTCGCCCGGACCCTCGGCGGCCTCGCGCAGCGGGGCCAGCGCGACTTCCACCTGGCTCAGGGTCCGATCGGCCAGCTTGGGGTCGACCTCCCGGGTCGTCCGCAGGAAGTCGGGTCGAGCAGGCTCGGATGCCGAGGGCTCGGGACGCTCGGCGGCGGCCCTCGTGCGGACCTCCTCGGGCGAGAGCGGGCCTGGACCGGCGCAGCCCGGCAGCAGGGCCGCGGTCAGCCACGCCACGCCAAGCGCCACACGAAGGCGCCGGCTCATGGATCACTTCTTCTTGCCCAGCCGCGGCACGCGTCCACTGGCCAGGAACCGGTCGGTGGCCCGACGCAACGCGGTGTGCGCCTCCACGGCGTCCTCGGCGCGGACATGTCGTCCCAGGAGCCCGGCCACCTCCACCGGATCGGCCGCTTCCGCCAGCACCTCGGCCTCCACCAGCACATCCACCGTGGCCTGGTCCACGGGCACGCCGTGGATGCCCAGCCCCAGGAGCAGCGTGCGGGCGGCCACGAACGGCGTGATGCCGGCCAGGCCCTCCACATAGGTCTTGGCCTCACGCTTGGAGAGACCACGGAGCCGCTCCAGGCTGACCTTGTGCTCGCGCTTGTAGATGTCCATGAGGGTGCGACGCATGAGCACGCAGCGGTCCCAGGCGAGCGGATAGCGCACGCCGATGACCGCCACCTGCTCCTTCACGAGCATGGCGCGGAGGTCGTTCAGGTCCACCGAAGCCTTGCGGAGCTTGTGGAAGGCGGACTGCCCCTGCTCGTCCGTGGCGTCGGCCATCATGAAGCTTTCCACGATCAGCTCGATCAGGTCCTCGGGCACCTTGGGCGCGGTCGTGGCGTGCGACTTGACGAGCTGGTTGAACTTGCCGATGGCGAGGTCGCTCTTCATGGCGGTGGTCATGGATTTCCTTCAGGCGTGGCGTGGTCCCGCTCCGCGGACAGGCTGGCGTCGAGGTCCGCCTGTCGCTTCAGGGTGTCGTCGAGCTCGAATTCCAGGCGAGGCATGCGCCGGATCTCCACATGCCGCGCCATGCCCTCCTTCAGGTGTCCGGCGGCATGTCGCAGCGCCTCCAGCGCGCGGCGGCCGGCCTGCTCAGGCAGCACGGAGACGCCCACCTGCAGGGCCGCGCCGTCGGGCGAGAGCGCGGCCCGGGTGACGGACACCAGCGTGCCGTCGAGCCGCGGATCGCTCAGGCCGCCCGCGAGCGCCTGCTGCAGCGCACGGCGGAGCGCGCTGGTGGCGCGCTCCGCACCGTGTCCGGGACCTCGCTCGTGACGCGCGTGGGTCATCGCTTGGTCTCGAGAGTCCGGCTGACCGTGGTGCTGCGGTAGCACTCGAGCACGTCGCCTTCCTTGATGTCGTCGTAGCCGACGATCTTCATGCCGCACTCGTTGCCGGCACGCACTTCCTTGGCGTCGTCCTTGAACCGCTTGAGCTGCTCCAGGCGGCGGTCCTTCTCGACCACGATGCCGGCGCGGGTCACGCGGATCTGCGCGTTGCGCTCGATCACGCCGTCGGTCACGTAGCAGCCGGCGATCATGCCGACCTTGCTGATCTTGAACACCTGGCGGACCTCGGCGTGGCCCAGGACCTCGAGCTTGACCTCCGGGGCCAGCAGGCCCGAGGCGGCCTTGGTCACGTCGTCGACCAGGTCGTAGATGACCTCGTACAGGCGGATCTCCACGCCCTTCTGCTCGGCCATGGTGCGGGCCTTGCCGCTGCTGGTCACGTTGAAGCCCACGATGATGGCACCGGTCGCGCTGGCCAGGGCCACGTCGCTCTCGTTGATGCCGCCCACCGCGCAGTGCTTCACGCTGACCGCGACCTCCTCGGTCTTGATCTTCGCCAGCTCGCTGCGCAGCGCCTCGGCGCTGC
>CAIOTP010000098.1 GCA_903861235.1 uncultured bacterium
CCCCACCGTGCGCGAGCGAGACGGCCTGGCCATGAGCAGCCGCAACCGTTATCTGGCCGAGGATCGCCGCGACACGGCCCTGGGCGTGTATCGCGCGCTTCAGATGGCCATGAGCGCGCAGCGGCCTGCCACGGCGGAGGCGATCATGCGTGACACGCTGCAGGATCACGGCTTCGAGGTGGACTACGCCGTGGTGCGCGACGCGGCGTCGCTGCGACCCGTGACCGGATTCGAGACGCCCTGCCGCGCGCTGATCGCCGCCCGCCTTCCGGAGGTCCGGCTCATCGACAACATGGCCATGCCCGTCTGGCGGTGAGCCCCTCGACGGGCCGTATCCTGCGGTCCATGCGATCGATCGCCACGCACGTCGTCCGCCTTGCGGCCCTTGCCCTGCTCGTTCCCCTGGCCCTGGCCGGCGAGGCCGCGGATCCCAAGTGGATCGACAAGGCGGTGAGCGAGGAGAACCGGGCCGCAGCCACCCAATTCGTGGGCTTCGCCCTGCCGGCGGCGACGCCCGGCGTGCGCTGGTTCGGCGGACCTCCCGAGGACCCCTGCGACGGCAAGGTGACGGTGGTGCAGATCTTCTCCATGAAGGAGGGCGGCAGGCCCCTCATCCGCAAGCTCCGTGACTCGGTCCCGGACGGGACCCGCCTGGTGATCATCCACGCGCAGGTGGAGGCGGAGAAGGTCGTGCAGAACCTGGAGAAGAGCCCGCCCGCCATGCCGATCGCCGTGGACACCGACGGCGCCTGGCTGAAGTCGATGGGGCTCGACGGAAAGCCGATCAACATGGTGATCGACGTGAACGGAGCCGTGCGCCACGCGGGCCTTCGCACCGACATGCTCCGGGCCGCCGTGACCCCGCTCCTGCAGGAGAAGGCCGATCCAGGGAAGCGTGCGAAGCCGAGACCTCGCGCCAGCGGCGCCTCAGGTGGAACGGGCGGACCTCGCTGAAGCTCAGGCCTGTCGCCGCACGACCTCGTCCGCCAGTTCGCGGAGCAGGTCACGGGCCGGGCCCGCAGGCACGGCGTCGAGCGCGGACTTGGCGGAATCCACCAGGGACTGGGCCGTGGCCTTCGCCTCGTCGAGCGTGCCCGCGCGACGCACGCGGTCCAGCAGCACCTCGCCGTCGCGGTTGTGGATGATGCTGAGGATCTCGCTGCGCTCCCAGGGCGTGGCCTGACGGAGCAGCAGGATGACCGGCAGCGTGGCCTTGCCCTTCTGCAGATCGCGGCCCAGCGTCTTGCCCACCACGCTCTCCTCGCCGGCCAGGTCGAGCACGTCGTCCTGGATCTGGAAGGCGCAGCCCGTGCGCTCGCCATAGAGCGCGAGCGCGGCCTGCACCTCGTCGGGGGCGCCGCTCAGCCGTGCACCGAGCGAGCAGCAGGTGGCCACCAGCGCGGCGGTCTTGCGGCGGACGATCTCCATGTAGGTGGTCTCGTCCAGGCTGGGATCCTCACGGCGGCTCAGCTGGAGCAGCTCGCCCTCGCACAGCATGTTGGTGGTCTCGCCGAACAGCACGTTGATCGCCGGATCCCCGATGTGCGAGCACAGGTGGAAGGCGTTCGAGATGAGCCAGTCCCCCAGCATGACCGCCGTCTCGTTGCCCCGCAGGCTGTTCACCGTTCGGCCACGGCGCCGGGTCTCGGCCTCGTCGAGCACGTCGTCGTGCACCAGCGTGGCCATGTGGATCATCTCCCCCACGGCCGCCGCCATGCGATGGGCCTTGGTCAGGCTGGCGCCGTCACCCGCGCCCGTGGCGGCCATGCCGCTCAACAGCAGCAGCGTGGGACGCAACATCTTGCCGCGGTACCGCTCCACATGCAGCGCCAGCTCGTTCACGGCGGGCAGGTCGCTGCGCAGCTGGCGGGCGAAGATGTCCTCGACATCGCGCAGCCCCCCCACGATCGCGGCAGCCAATGGAGCGTGCCGGGTGACCGGCGAGAGGATGGAGGGGGGCACCATGACGACGACTCTAGGGGGGTCCCCGGACTATTTCTCCGCCGCAATGTAGGCGATCCAGCCGGCACAGGCCTCGCCCACGGTGGTCCGCCGGAACACCCCGTCGCCCTCGCCGGTCGAATGGATGGTGCCCTCCCAATACACATGGGTCCGCCGGAATCCGGCCTCGGCCAGGCACTCCCGGATCTCCGGGATGGTCCAGAGCCGCCAGTCGTAGGTGAAGGCCTTGCGGATCCTGCTGCCGTCCGGAAAGACGAAGTGGATGTGGTTGAGCACGTCGCCGGTGACCGGGTCGTAGCGCTCCGTCTGCCACTGGTAGGTGAAGCCGTCGAGATCGCGCTCCTCGGTCTGCTCGCTGAAGCTCTCGTGGCCGCCGTAGCAGTCCACGAACATGACGCCGTCGCGCTTCAGCTGGGTGCGAGCATGGCGGAAGTACGCGATCAGGTCCGACCGTCGCTTGAACAGGTAGTAGCTGAAGTTGAACGCGGCCAGCGTGTCCACCGGCTCGCTCCTCGCGGTGCGAACGTCGCCCTTGCGGATCTCCAGCCGGCGAAGCTGAGCCGCGGTCAGGTCGCGGGCTCGCCGCGAACGGCCCCAGGCCAGCGTGGGCGCGTGAAGGTCGAAGCCCACCGCGCGGTTGGTGGCCCGCCGCCTGACCCAGGCGGCGCTGAGCAGATGCGTGCCGCAGAAATCCTCGCGGAGGGAGGCGGGTGCGCGGCCACGGAGGGAGCGGAAGACGCGGTCGATGAACGCGACCTCCTCCTCGGGGCTCTGCACGCTCTCCTCGTAGAGCTCGTGACGGTCGCTGCCGGCGGCGGTGCGCCAACCCTTCGCGGCCTTCGCGCCGCGTCGCTTCGCAGATGTGCTGGTGGCCATGGGGTCGGGAAATCTACTGCGAGCCGGCCTTCCCTGCCGCCAACGCGCGATCGAGCGCCATCCTGGAGATGTGCCCGATGAGCGCCAGCGAGCCCACGAGCAGCACCACGCCCACAGCCACGGCGACCACGCCCTGCTGGGTGGCCAGCTGCACCAGGTCCTTGGCCCCCTGCTGGGCGGCCATGTGGCTCACGATCACCGCTGCGAGCGTGCGTGGCGCCATGCCGAGCACGGTGCCCACCATGAAGAGCGGGTAACGCACCCCCGCACCGGCCATGGCCAGGTTGGTGGCGCTGAACGGGCAGCTGGGCGAGAGCCGCAGCAGGCCGACCAGCAGCGCGGTCCGGCCGGCTCGCTCCTCCACCAAGGCCCTCCGGATCACGCCCGCACGGGGCCAGTGGTCGATCCAGGCGGCCAGCTGCCCGCCACGCGCGGCCAGACGGCTGAGCACGAACCCCAGGCTGCTTCCGCCCAGGTAGCCGGCCACACAGACCGGGAAGCCCACGAAGGGACCGAAGATCCACCCCGCGGCGATGCTCGGCGCGTAGGTGGGCAGCAGTCCGGCGCCGCAGCAGACCGCGTAGCCGAGGGCGAAGGTGACGGGACCGCGCAGGCCGTCGGCACGGAACCAGTCCGTGAGGGTGGCGATCTGGGAGAGCAGGTACGCCCCCATGAACATGGGCACGATGGACCAGAACGCGAGCAGCGCGCCGGCTCCGTACACGCCTGGAGGCGGCTTGGGAGGCTCGGCGCCGCCGGCCGTCGCAGGTTCCGCAGACCGTTCCTGGCTCACCGGATCAGGCCGGCACGGGCACGCGGGCGTCCATGTGCCGGAGGATCTCGGTGGCGAACTCGCTGCACTTCACCTTCTTCGCGCCTTCCATGAGGCGGTGGAAGTCGTAGGTGACGGTCTTGGCGCCGATCGCGCCGTCCATGCCGGCGATGATCAGGTCGGCCGCCTCGTTCCAGCCCATGTAGCGGAGCATCATCTCGCCGCTCAGGATCACGCTTCCGGGGTTCACCTGGTCCAGGTTGGCGTACTTGGGCGCGGTGCCGTGCGTGGCCTCGAAGATGGCGTGGCCCGTGTCGTAGTTGATGTTGGCGCCCGGCGCGATGCCGATGCCGCCCACCTGCGCCGCGAGCGCGTCGCTCAGGTAGTCGCCGTTCAGGTTCATGGTGGCGATCACGTCGAAGTCCTTGGCGCGGGTCATCACCTGCTGCAGGGTGATGTCGGCGATCGAGTCCTTGATCAGCAGCTTGGACTTCCACTTGCCCTCGCCGTGGGACGGCCAGAGCTTGAGGGCCGTCTCGACCTCGGACAC
>CAIOTP010000099.1 GCA_903861235.1 uncultured bacterium
CCGACAATCAGGTGACTGTTGCGCTTGAGAATGGGGTGCGAACGGCCGCGGTCCTTCGGCTGGAACCGCTTGATGGTGGGCGCCTCGTCGACGCGGCTCTCGCTGACGAAGAGGCGGCCCGGGTCCACGGCGGCCTGCTCGGCCTGCGCGATGGCGCTCCGCAGCACGTAGCGGAGGTACGCGGCGCCGCGCTTCTTGCTGAACTGCAGCTCGGTCAGGGCCACATCCACGGGCTTGCCGCGGATGAGGTCGGCCACGAGCCGCGCCTTGCGGGGGGCGATGCGTGCGAAACGGTGGGTAGCGACGTAGGCCATGGTGGGTGCTCCGGTCACGCGGCGGACTTCTCGCCGCCGTCAATGCCTTCCTTCTTGTTGGTGTGGCCCTTGAACATGCGGGTGATGGCGAACTCGCCCAGCTTGTGGCCGACCATGTCCTCGGTGACGAAGACGTCGCTGAAGCCCTTGCCGTTGTGCACCTGGAACGTGATGCCCACGAACTCGGGGACGATGGTGCAGGCACGGCGCCAGGTCTTGATGGGCTGGCGGCGGCCGGAGGACTGCTGCTTCTCCACCTTGCGGTAGAGACGCTCGTCGACGAACGGACCCTTCTTTGCGGAACGGCTCATGCGTGTTCTCCTGGGATCACAGCTTCAGCTGGCCGTAGCGGCGGCTGTACCGACGGCGGATGATGAGATGGTCGGACGACAGGCCGAAGCGACGCGTGCGTCCACCCTTGGACTGCGTGCCGCTGGCGTTGCTGGGCTCCTGGCCACCCTTGGAGCGGCCTTCGCCGCCGCCGTGGGGGTGCTGGTGGTGGCTCATGGCCACACCACGGGTCCGGGGACGGCGGCCGAGCCAGCGGTTGCGGCCGGCCTTGCCCAGGATCACGTTGGCGTTGTCGGCGTTGCCCACCACACCGATGGTGGCCCGGCAATCCATGAGGATCTGGCGAATCTCGCCGCTCGGCAGCACGATGGTGGCCATGCGGCCTTCCTTGTTCGTGAGCCGGGCGCCCATGCCGGCGGCACGGCAGAGCGCCGCGCCCTTGCCGGGCTCCAGCTCCACGCAGTGCACGTCGAGGCCGGTGGGAATGTGCCGGATGGGCATGCAGTTGCCCACGTCAGGCTCCACCGCGTTGCGGCTGCTGACAACCTTCGAGCCCTTGGTCAGGCCCTTGGGGCAGATGATGTAGCGCTTCTCGCCGTCGGTGTATTCCACCAGGGCGATGTGGCAGCTGCGGTTGGGGTCGTACTCGACCGCCTGGATCGTGCCGACGACGTCGTCCTTGCGACGCTTGAAGTCGATCATGCGGTAGCGGCGCTTGTGGCCGCCGCCCTGCTGGATCACGGTGAGCTTGCCCTGACAGTTGCGTCCGCCGGTCTTGGGCAGGGCGCGGAGCAGGCTCTTCTCGGGCTTGCTGCGGGTCACCTCGGCGTGAAGGTTCACGCTCGAGTTGCGGCGGCCGGCGGTGGTTCGCTTGTAGACGCGGATGGCCATGGGAAGTCCTCGGCTCAGAAGAGCTCGATCTTGTCCTCGGGATGCACCTTGACGATGGCGCGCTTGGTGATGGCGCCCTCGACCAGGCCGTACTTGTACTGACGATCACGGGCCTTGCGGTTCTGCGTGGCCACGGAGAGCACGCGGACCTTGTAGAGCTGCTGCACCGCGGCCTTGATCTGGTCCTTGCGGGCCCGGCCGTCCACCTCGAAGGTGTAGCGGTTGCCGTGACCGGTCTGGAAGCTGGCCTTCTCGGTGACGATGGGGCGGCGGATGACGGTGGTGGCCTGCATCACGCGGTCTCCTTGTTCTGGGCGAGGCAGCTGCCGTCGAGGAACGACTTCAGGCTGGCCTGGTCGACCACCATGTAGCGGTGGTTCAGCAGGTCGAAGGCGTTGAGCTGCTCGATGCGGGTCACGGTGACGTTGGCGATGTTGCGGGCGGACAGACGGGCGTTCTCGTTCTTGCCGCAGAGCGCCACCAGGCAGCTTCGGTCCACGCCACAGGCCTTGAGCACTCCGGCGAAGGCGCTGGTCTGCGGCTTGTCGAACGAGAGCTGGCTGAAGCACTTCACCTCGCCGTCGACCAGCTTCGCCAGCAGGGCGTTGCGGTTGGCCAGACGGCGCATCTTGCGGGTGAGCTGCGTGCGGAAGTCCTCGCGGGTGCGGGTCTTCTCGAAGGTCACGCCACCGCCCTTGCGGCTGTTCACGCGGGCGTTGCCCACGCGGCTGTTGCCGGTGCCCTTCTGCTTGTAGAGCTTGCGGGTGGAACCGTGCACGGAGCCGCGGCCCTTGGTCCGGGCGCTGCCCTGACGCTGGTTGCCGTGGACCGTGACGTAGGCCTGCTTGAGGAGGGCGGGGCGGACTTCGCCGCCAAGCGTGCCCTCGTCGATCTTGAGCACGTCAATCTTCTTGCCGTGCATGTCGAGGATGGGAAGTTCGATCATGGGTGTGTCACCTTTGGCCTTGCGGCCTTCTCGCCTACCCTCCGCGGCCCGTCACGATGGGGCTGCGGCAGGGATCGACTCGGTAGGGTTCCTCGCTTGTTTCGACCGGGCGGTTCCGCGGGGGGCCTGCCCGGCCATCCAGGTCACTTTCCGGCCTGGATGCGTGCCTTTCGCTTGTAGAGACGCGTCGGCGTCCGGATGAACAGGATGCCGTCGCTGGCGCCGGGGACCGCCCCCTTCACCACCAGCAGGTTCTTCTCAGGGTCGAGGCTGACCACGTCGAGGGAGCGGATCGTGACCCGCTCGTCGCCCATGTGGCCGCTCATCTTCTTGCCCTTCTTGATCCTGGGGCCGCGTCCGCGGTCGGCGCCACCGCCGCCGATGGAGCCCGGCGAGCGGTGCTTGCGCTCGGTGCCGTGGCTGGCGCACATGCCCTTGAAGTTCCATCGCACCATGGTGCCCTGGAACCCCTTGCCCTTGCTGCGACCGGTCACGTCG